>CAYSXF010000253.1:0-6387 GCA_964434815.1 uncultured Lentisphaeraceae bacterium | reverse complement strand
GAGGAGATCGACCGATTCCTGGCGGCACGGCTCCGCGGCAACGCGACCGTCAGCGGCGCCTCCGCCCTCGCCGCCTCGACCACCCTGCGCGTGAATGCGACCAACGCTGCGGTCGGTTCGTTGACCGGCGCCTCCTCCGCCGCCGTGGCGCTCAGCGGCGCGGCGCCGAAGCTCACCGTCAACCAGACGGCGGGCGGCACCTTCGCCGGCGTCCTGAGCGGCGCTTCCACCGCCTGGTTCGAAAAGACAGGTACGGCCTCGCTGGCGCTGACCGGCCCCAACTCGCCGTTCTCGGGCACCCTGTCGGTTTCTCAGGGCAGCGTCGCGCTGCAAGGCGCGTCGTTCTCCGGTCCGACAGCCGTCGGCACCACCGGCGAACTCGACGTCCAGCCCACAGCCACCAACGGTCTGATGGGCTACTACTACAGCGTCACGCCCAACACCAACAACTTCTGGACACTCGCGGGCATGGAATCCCACTTCGCGACACTGACCCCGGATTTGGCCGCCCTCAGCGGCGTTTCCAGCAACGTCTTCGATTTCGGCGTGGGCGCGACCTACACCTTCCCGCCGCCTTACAATTCGGCCGGCAGCCGCGCGCTCAACTTCGAGGCGGTCTGGCGCGGCGTCATCACCATTCCGACCAACGGCACCTACGCCTTCGGCGTCAACTGCGACGACGGCGTCATCCTCGCCATCGACGGCCAGACCGTCATCTCCCGCAACTATTACGTTTCCAGCTGGACCGACAGCGCCCTCTGGCTTGACGCCGGACGCTACGACATGGTGCTCGGCTACTTCCAACTGACCGGCGGCGGCGGCATGCAGCTCCGCGTGCGCACGCCCGGCACCTACGCCGCCGTTCCGCTGCCCAGCTCCTGGCTCACGCCCTATTCGACCGTGGGAACCCTGAGCGGCAGAGGCGCACTCGCGCTCGCCGCCAGCAATGCGCTGCTGCGCGCAAACCAACGCACGCCTTCCGGGTTCACCGGCAATCTCACCGCGCCGGCCGGCTCCCTCCTTGCCAAGAGCGGCACCAGCATTTTCGGGTTCGGCGGCGGCACCCCGGTTCTCAACGGGTTCGCGGGTGACTTGGACGTGCAGGCCGGCGTCCTCTCCCTTGCAGGCTCCGAATGCATCGGCGACGCCTCGACCCTTCACGTGCGCTCCGGCGCGGCACTCGACGTCAACAGCGTGGAGACCATCGGCGCGCTCACAGGCGGCGGCACGGTCGCCTTCGGCGGATACGTCTACACGAACGCGTTCACGGACGAGAGCGACTGCGACATCTCGACGTCCAAGACCTACACCCACCTGCTCGACTTCCCGGTCGGCTCGGCCCAGCCCGTCATCAACGGCGTGACGTTCGGCAATACCGGCGCGTGGTCTTTCTCCGCCGGCACCCCCCCGACAGGGACATGGAACTCGGCTCCGGACGACACCACGCGCACCGGCATCGACAGCCTGCTCTGGGACTTCAATTACGGCTCCACCAACTGGACGCTGACCCTTTCAGGTTTGACCTCCAACAAGGTATACGAGACGCGCCTCTACTTCCGTAACTTTGCCAGCAACCCCCGCAACCTCGTCATGACCTTCACGGCGGGCGCGACCGTCATCGGCACGGTCTACTTCAATCCGGACACCGTGACACGCAGTATCGTCGGTTGCCGCTACGCCGCCGACAGCGCCCAAACACTCTCGATTCGCGTGATCTCGCTCAGCGGCACCGATACCTGCCACCTCTACGGCCTTTCAAACGAAGAGGTTCCAGGCGTGGCCGCACCGGTGCTGACGCTCGCCCCCACCGCAGGCCGAAGCAGCCGTTTCTTGGGCGCACTCGCCGGAAAAGGAACGCTGGTCAAACAGGGAGCGGGCTCCCAAGCGTTCAGTGGGTTCAACACGCTTCCCAACCCGCTGAATGTTCAGGCCGGCACGGTCACTCTGGAGTCTGGCGCGAGCATCACCGCAGGCGTCGCCGTGGCATCAGGCGCAACCCTTGAAGCTCCCTTCGGCGGTGTCGCTCTCGGCGGGCTCACCGGCCAGGGCATCTTCTCGCTCGGCGCCTACCCGACCAACGTGGGGCCCTACTTCGTGAACTACACCAACGACGCGGGCACCGGGATCTCCCCGTCCAAGGTCTACACCCACCTGTTGGACTTCGGCTCCGGCGCGGCCAAGGCGACCGTCAACGGCGTCGCCTTCGATAAGACCATCGCCGCCTCTGGCACCATCAACGGCTACGGCTGGACTGGAGCTCCGAGCGGCAACAACTCCGGCGGCAATGCCAACCTCGCTGTGAATTCGAGCCAGGGCATTTACAATCTGCTGTACGACATGAACCTGGGCATGAGCACCGGCACGCTCTACCTCACCGGGCTCACAGTCGGCAAACGCTACGAGGTCCGCCTCTACCACCGGTGCTGGGCAGCCGGCACCGACCGCTCGACGCGGCTCGTCTTCGACCAGACCTGCACAAACCTGGCCGGGGGAGCTGCGATCACCTTCAATCCGGATGCGGTCACGAAAAACGATAACTACCTCGGCTACCGGTATCTGGCCGTCTCCAATGCGATGGCCATCACCATCCAGTCGCTCAAGCCAGACCAATACCACCTCTATGGTCTGAGCAACGAGGAGACTTACGATACCCTCGGCAACCCGGCCACGCTCAACATCGCGGGCAGCGGCGTCTTCGACGGCACGGTCACCGGCCCCGGCGGCTGGGTCAAGGCCGGAGCGGGATCGCTCACCTTCACCGGAACGAGCACCAACACCGGCCTTCTCGCCGTGAACGCCGGCGCTTTCGGCGTCGCGAACAACGGGCAAGCCACCGCCGGGCCGGTCACCGTAGCAGGCGGCGCGACGCTCTTCGGCAACGGCGTTGTCGGCGGCGCCGTCACCGTCGCCAGCAACGCCTGGATCATGGCTGGAACAGCGTCCGCGTGCGGCACGCTGCAGACCGGCGCCAGCCTCGCTCTCGCGCCGGGCGCGCGCATCGCCTGGCGCTTCGACACCGCCGCGTCCGACTCCTTCACGGTCAACGGCCTGCTCACGTTCCCGACGAACGGCACGGTGCAGGCTTCGGCGCTCACTGCCGGCGCTCACGCCCCGGGCAAGGCCGCGCTGTTCTCGTCGACGCAGACCATCAACGGCCCTGCGGATCTCACGGGCTGGACCGTCGTTGGCGTGAACAAAGCCAGCCTCGTTTACAGCGCTGACCGCACGAAGATCTTCTTCCGCGCCCCGCGCGGCACGCTGCTCGTGGTGCAGTAAACTTTACGAAAGATAATATGACACCGACAAACAGAATCCCTCGCCGAACGCTTTTGAAGCGTCTGACCGCAGGCGCGGCATTGGCCGCAGTAGGCGCAAGCCGCATGCCTGTTTTCGCCCAGACGCCGCCGGGTGCCGCGCTGAAGGGGCGCATCAAGCAGGGCGTGTGCCCCGGAGCGTTCGGCAAGGCGCCATTGTCCTTTGAGCAGAAGTGCGAGTTTTGCGCCAAGCTCGGGATCAAGGGAATGGACTTCATCGGAGCGGGCGACTGGCCGACGCTGAAGAAATACGGACTCATCTGCACGCTGACGCGCAGCCACGGCCTCGCCAAAGGGATCAATCACAAAGAGAACCATGCCGAGTGCCTCGCGGCCATTCGCAGCGGCATCGAAACGTCTGCGGCCGCCGGTTTTCCGAACGTGATCTGCCTCTCCGGCCTCCGCGCGGGGATCTCGGACGAGGTCGGCGCGGACAACTGCGTGGAGGCGCTGAAGCAAGTTGCCGCCTTGGCCGAAGAGAAGAAAGTGACTCTGTGCCTAGAGCTGCTGAACTCGAAGCGCAACCATCCGGACTACCAGTGCGACCACACGGCGTGGGGGGCCAATGTCTGCAAGCGCGTCGGCAGCCCGCGCGTGAAATTGCTCTACGACATCTACCACATGCAGGTGCAGGAAGGCGACGTCATCGCCACGCTCAAAGAGTACATGCCCTACATCAGCCACATCCACACGGCGGGCGTGCCGGGCCGCCATGAGATCGACGAGTCGCAAGAACTTAACTACCCCGCCATCATGCGAGCCCTCGTTGAGCTGAAGTACGACGGCTACGTGTCGCACGAATACACGCCCACGAAAGATCCGCTGGCGTCGCTCACGCAAGCCGTGCAGATCTGCGACGTGTGATTCTCCTTTCGCATCACCCAAACCCTCGAATGAGGCTTTTTAAGAGAATGTCCTATCGGAACAAACAGCTTTGCCGTGCTGTGACAACATTGGCTTGTCTGCTACTTTCTTCCTTGCCTGCGCAGGCCGGACAGACGTCGGTCGAGGCGGACGTGTGCGTATATGCGGCCACGCCTTCCGGCATTCTCGCGGCGGTCGCTGTCCGGCGCGAGGGCCGCTCCGTGGTGGTCGTCGAGCCGAGCCGCTGGGTGGGCGGCGTCTTGGGCGCGGGGCTCAAGCCGATGCAGGACTGCCCCAACTACAACGCCACCGGCGGCCTGACCAAAGAGCTGCTGCGGACGTTGGGTCATCCCGAGTGGTCGGGTGGAGAGGTCGGGGATGGCAAGCCCGCCCTGTCCAAAATGAATCCCAAGGACGTGCGGGACGACTTCGCCGCGCTGCTGAAGAAGTGGGATGTGCGCGTGCTTCACGATCACCGCATCGTGCGCTGCGAGAAGAGCGGCGCGACGATCACGGCGGCTGTCTTCGACCTCGCGCCGTTTGATCCGCTGGGCTGCCCGGTGGCGGAGCCGACCGCGCGCGACGATCTGCGGGTGACCGCGCGGGTGTTCATTGACGCCAGCTACGAGGGCGACCTGATGGCCAGGGCGGGCGTGTCGTACCGCGTCGGCCGCGAGGCCGCAGCCGAATACGGCGAAGAGCACGCCGGTGTGCAGCCGCCGATGGAAGAGGCGCCGATCGATCCGTTCGTGATTCCCGGCCACCCGGAAAGCGGGCTGCTCAAATGGGTCGAGAAAGACGACGGCAAGCCTGTGGGCGCTGCCGACGCGCACACGCAGGCCTACAATTACCGCTACTATACGACATCCGATCCTACAAACCGCATTCCGATCACGCCGCCGGACAGCTATGACCCCAAGGATTTCGAGCTGGTCGGCCGGTATGTGGCCTACCTGACACAGACCGTGACGGACGCGGCGGAACTGCATAAACGGCTGGTGGCGATCTTCCCCGGCTGTAAGAACTCGGGGGAATGGAATTATGAGCGCAGTTCGCTCTTCTCCATGTCGCCGGTCGGCATCAGCCACCTGTACGCGGATGGCGACTACGCAACCAAGTCGCGCGTCTGGAAACAGCATCAGGACTATCTGCGCGGACTGCATGCGTTCATGAGCAGCGACGCGCGTGTGCCAGAGTCCTACCGCAAAGAGGTGGCCAAACTGGGGCTTGACCGCCGTCCGCATCCGGAGACCGGCGGCTGGCCGCATCAGCTCTACGTGCGCGTGACCCGCCGGATGAGCGGCCGCTACACGGTCACCGCGCACGACGTCCACAACCGGACGCAGGTCGACGATCCCGTCTGCCTCGCACAGTACGGCATCGACACCTATCCGGCGCGCCGCATCTGGTGCGAGCGCGGCGGCAAGGTCTGGGTCGGGCTCGAAGGCAAGATGTTCCTCGGCGGCTCGCGCGGTCCGACCAACGTGCCGTATCCGATCCCCTACCGCGCGCTCACGCCGAAGGCCGAAGAGTGCGTCAATCTCATCGTTCCGATCTGCTTCTCGGCCTCGCATCTGGGCTACGCGTCGGCCCGTATGGAGCCGGTGTTCATGATCTGCGGCGAATCGGCCGGCATCGCCGCCTGCCGCGCGCTGGCGGAAAAGGCCACGGTGCAAGAAATCGACCAAGCGGCCTACCGTGCGGCTTTGGAGAAAGCGGGACAAAAGCTGGCGTGGGATCCGGCTAAGGATATCGGCCCTGCAGTGGAAGAAGCCTACTCGATGAAGCACCTACTCAAGGAGTGCGACCGCGACGGCGACAAGCTGGTCTCGCGTGCCGAGTGGGAGGCTGCGAAGAAGGGCTGGGAATGGCTGTTCCCGATCATCGACGCCGACGGCGACGGCAAGATCAGCGACGCGGAATACAAGGCCTTCCAAGCGTATAAAGCCAAGAACCCGGACTGGCAGAAACGGCGTCCGAAATAAGATGAATCGGGATTTCCGGCCCGCTACTCCCGGATGATCGCCGAGGCGTTGCTGTCGAAGGGATTCAGCCGCGCTGCCAGCGAGAACAAGTAGGGGTAGTGCTTCTGAAGATGGCGCATGTAGTGGAGCCACTGCCTCACCAGCGGCAGATAGACGCGTTTCACGTCGCCCTCCAAATGCCGGAGATCCGCAGGCGGCAGATTTGTCAGGTCGCTCCGCGCGGA
>CAYSXF010000252.1:0-6408 GCA_964434815.1 uncultured Lentisphaeraceae bacterium | reverse complement strand
TGTCGCAAGCCATGCGCAAGCTCACCAGCGCCATCTCCCAAACCAAGACGCTTTGCCTTTTCACGAATCAGGTGCGCGACAAGATCGGCGTGATGTTCGGCAACCCCGAAACCACGCCCGGCGGCAAGGCGCTCAAGTTCTATGCCTCGGTACGTCTGCAAGTCCAGCGCATTGGCGCGATCAAGGATCCTACCGGCGCGGTGATCGGCAACCGTACGCGCGTCAAGGTCGTCAAGAACAAGGTCGCGCCGCCCTTCACGGAAGCCGAGTTCGACATCCTCTACGCCCGCGGCATCTCGTGGGAAGGCTCGGTGCTCGACGCCGCCCTGGCCCGCAATGTCGTCACCAAGCGCGGCTCGTGGCTGAGCTTCGGTACCGAGCAGATCGGCCAAGGCCAGATCGCCTCCACCGAGTTCCTGCGCTCGCACCCCGAGATCGTGGCCCAGATGATCGAGAAGATCAAGGCCGAGCCAGCCCTCGCCATCGGCAAGGTCAAGCCGCCCGCCGCCGATGACGCTGCGGAATAAGCCATCCCGAGGTGGTCACAATCCGTGACCACCTCACCCAAACTTGAGGTCACAATTTGTGATCTCAAGTTGGTTGGTATCAATCCCGAGTGTTTTCGAGACAGCGATACCGACCGCTTTGCCCAGCAACGGGGGAACGGCATTGCCGATTTGCTTAACGATTTGCGTCCGACTGCCACAAAACTTGTACGTGTCGTCAAATGACTGCAGGCGAGCCCCTTCTCGCGGTGTGAGTGCTCGATCCTGAATAGGGTGGATGCACCGATTGGATGCCGGATGAACGAAATTGACTGTTACTGTGACGCTCGGTTTGTCTGCATCTAATCTCGAATAGCATGAACTGAAACCGCTAGAAATCAAATGTGGCGGTATGTACGAGATGTTGGGCCCAGCATGCCGTATAATTTCCAACATTCTATCCGAGTGTTTTGTACTCGAATGCAGGGTTAATTCCTTGCTGAAATTGCGTCGGGCGATCTGATATGGGTGTGTCGGTTTTTGAGCGTATCTTTCAACCGATTCACCTGACTTCAGAACAGGAAGATCTCCGATGGCGTCTATAACCGTAACAGCAGGCGACAATCGTTGATTTTGACGGAAAAGCGGCAATTCTTCGGGGATCAGCATCTTTCTCCGATCCCGATATCCGATTGTTGCGCCGGTGTATTCGTGCGTTGGATGAGGGAAAACAAGGGGCAGTCCTTTTGTGACACCTATGAGAATCAAGCGCTCTCTCTTCTGTGGAACCCCGAAATGTGCAGCATTGAGAATTCTCCAATCGCACTCGTAACCCAACGACGCAAAGCAGTTCACCATCTCGTCCAACGTGCGCCCATCCTTATGTGTCGCAAGCCCCACTACATTTTCCAACACCAGCGCAGGAGGCTGAAAATAATTAACAAAATTGGCAAATTGCTCAAATAACGTATTGCGCGGATCATCAAGCTTGGTGGATCGGAAGGGGCGGATCGACGAAAACCCCTGGCAAGGTGGCCCTCCCATAATCACACTGACGTCTCCAGGACGCAACCCAGTGAGCCGTTCAACCTCTTTACAGGAGACCTTTCGAATGTCACCTCGGATAGCTTCGGCCGAAGTATGATTAGCCTTGAAGGTTTCTAGTGCTACAGGCAGAATATCGACACCAAAACGCGTCAAGTAAGCGCTTGGGGCAGATGCTTCAAAACCGGCCGAGAAACCACCCGTACCACAAAAGAGATCCAATATCGCTTTCACGGTGGAGACTATAGTCACGTAGACGCGGCATGTCAAGCGTGTTAATACTAAAGGCATGATGGAAACAAATGATATTCTAAAGGCTCTTATAGATGTTATACGGTACGAACGGGAGGGACAAGGGCTCAATTATGAGGACTTCTCCGCCGTTTCTGGGCTTCATCGCACGACGCTCGGATTATATGACCGTGGGGAGCGAGGCCCGACAGTCGAGGCAGCGTTGAACATGGCACATGCTCTTGGAGTCCCCTTGTCAGAACTCTTGCGGAGAGCGGAAGATACTGTGTCACAAAATTCAGTTTGTGAGACTTTCACGAATCGCCGAGAGGCGCCTCTGGACAAATTCCGTAATGCCGATCATCTTCGCTCCATTACAGGGCTTTCCCTCGATACAGTTCGGTCAGCCATGCTAGAGTGTTATCAGACACTAGACACAATTGATGCACAACTTCTTGCACATAGTTCCGAGCCGATAGCCAGCCTCGTAGAGCTTGCAAATCTTTCATCAATAATTGGCAATCTTATCGGCGCAGGGCTTGCAGCCGCATCAAATGGATTGTACGTCAGAAATAGACCGCACTCCTATCCCGATCTTGTCCCTCAATCAACCGGTTTTGGTGATCTCGAAATCAAAGTAGCTCTCGAAAAAAACAAACCCAAAGGTCACCTGCCTAAAGCGGGAAACTATCTCACTTTTCGATACGTATTATGCAATGACTTGGCTCTTTACGAGAAAGGGAAAGCACACAGAGGAAAGCGCGTTTTCATTTGGGAAGTTAAAGTTGGCACCTTGAGTGCGTGCGATTTTGACATGAGTAACACCGAGGGAGATTCAGGAAAGACGGCAGTCATTAAAACCTCTGTCCTCAACGCCATGCCGCTCATCTACTTTGACAGCGATCTGTTGCCGTATTCTTCCAAGTCGTTGCGTTATCCCGGATTCAACTAACCGCGTCCTGTTGGGCCGATTTTTCAAGAGGCAAAACCGATGAAGATCGGTTATAATCACGCTCTTTTTAAGAATAAGGATGTTCCGAACCCATGAAACTCACAGCCGACCAACTCCGCGACAAATACCTCAAGTTCTTCGAATCCAAAGGCCACGCGATCATTTCCGGCGCTTCGCTGATTCCAGAGAACGATCCGACCGTGCTCTTCACCACCGCCGGGATGCACCCGCTCGTGCCCTACCTGCTGGGCGAGCCACATCCGGCGGGCAAGCGCCTCGTCG
Source organism: uncultured Lentisphaeraceae bacterium (assembly GCA_964434815.1). Taxonomy (GTDB): domain Bacteria; phylum Verrucomicrobiota; class Kiritimatiellia; order RFP12; family UBA1067; genus CAYSXF01. The sequence continues at coordinate 3,414 of CAYSXF010000252.1, read as the reverse complement.
ACGTGCAGAAGTGCGTGCGCACCGGCGACATCGAAGCCGTGGGCGACTCCTGCCACCTGACCTTCTTCGAGATGCTCGGCAACTGGTCGCTCGGCGACTATTTCAAGAAAGAGGCCATCGCCTGGTCGTTCGAGTTCCTCACCAAGGAACTGGGGTTCTCGCCCGACCAGCTTAGCGTCACGGTCTTTGAGGGCGAAGGCAACGTGCCGCGCGACGTCGAGTCCGCCGCCATCTGGAAGAGCCTCGGCATCCCCGAGTCGCGCATCTACGCGCTGCCAAAAGACGACAACTGGTGGGGCCCCGCCGGCGCCACCGGACCGTGCGGACCGGACACTGAGATGTTCATCGACACCGGTAAGCCCGCCTGCGGCAAGGCCTGCCGCCCCGGCTGCCACTGCGGCAAGTACATCGAGATCTGGAACGACGTCTTCATGCAGTACAACAAGACGGCCGACGGCACCTACGAGCCGCTCAAGCAGAGCAACGTCGACACCGGCATGGGCGTCGAGCGCACCATCTGCATGATGAACAGCTATGCGACCGTCTACGAGACCGAACTCTTCGCGCCGCTCATGGCCAAGATCAAGGAGCTTTCCACATCGCGCCCCGACAGCGAGGACGCCGCCGTTCGCGCCGAGCGCATCATCGCCGACCACATGCGCACCTCGGTCTTCGTGCTGGGCGACCCCAAGGGCGGCGTCAAGCCCGGCAACGTCGGCGCGAACTATGTGCTGCGCCGCCTCATCCGCCGCTCTGTGCGCTACGCCAAGCTGCTCGGCATCGGCACCGGCTATACGCGCGCCCTCGCCGAGATCGTCATCGCTAACTACAAGCACGTCTATCCCGAGCTGGAGAAGAACAGCGAGACCATCATCACTGAACTCGTGACCGAGGAGGAGCGCTTCGAGAAGACCCTCCATGCCGGACAGAAGGAGTTCGACAAGGTCGCCGACGCACTCAAACTGCACGGCCAGCCGACGCTCTCTGGCCGCACCGCCTTCAAGCTCTATGACACCTATGGCTTCCCGCTGGAGTTCACTGAGGAACTCGCATTGGAGCAAGGCCTCGCTGTGGACCGCGCGGGCTATGAGGAAGCGTTCAAGAAGCACCAGGAGACTTCCAAGCAGGGCGACGCAACATTCAAGGGCGGACTGGCCGACAACACGGTCGCGACCACGCGTCTGCACACCGCTACGCACCTCTTGCACGAGGCGCTCCACAAGGTGCTCGGGCCGCACGCGCTCCAGAAGGGCTCGAATATCACGCCCGAGCGCCTGCGCTTCGACTTCTCGCATCCCGAGAAGATGACGCCCGAGCAGATCCAGCAGGTCGAGGACATCGTCAACGAGCAGATCAAGCGCAACCTGCCGATCACGGTCACGAACATGACGATCGAGGAGGCCAAGTCCCACGGAGCCACAGCCCTCTTCGCCGCCAAGTACGGCGAGCAGGTCAAGGTCTACGCCATGGGCGACTTCTCGATGGAAGTCTGCGGCGGCCCGCACGCCAACAACACCGGCGAACTCGGCGGCTTCAAGATCCAGAAGGAGGAGTCCTCCTCCGCCGGCGTCCGCCGCATCAAGGCTGTGATCCTGAACGTGGTGTGAGGCGCGCGGGGCCAGGGAAAGGAACAAGGCGGGCGGGCCGAAAGGCCTGCTCGCCTTGCTTTTTCTACTGTCGAGAGAATCGACGGAATCGATTGATTCGACTCATCCGATTCGCTCGATCTTCCCATTGCGGCACGCCAGTCTTTGAGGATCGTCCGCGTGCTATTCTCTGACCTCCGATTACCGTCCTTGTAGACCGGCACTCCGCATCTGGCGAGACTCTATTGCCGCGACAACTTCAAAAATCCAAGATTGTCGCCGCTTTCACCGTCTGCTACGCTTACCGCATGCATTACAAAGTTGTGCTTCTCGCAAGTGTCATGCTCACCTCTGGGCTCCTCGCCACGACCTATCACATTGCATCCAACGTCTCAGGAAATGGCGACGGCTCCTCCGAACACCCATTCGCCACGCTTGAAGCCGCTCGCGGCGCTGTGCGGGCTGCGCGTTCGGCTGGAAAACTCGATGGCTCAACCGTCGTCGAACTCGCCACTGGCACCTACTGGCGCACCAACACGTTCGATCTGGGAACCGAGGACAGCGGGACCGCCGATGCGCCGGTCGTCTATCGGGCAAGCAAGCTCGGGGCCGCGTCCCTCAATTTGGGCATTCCCATTCCGTCCGAGCGGTGGCAGCCGGTGACCGATCCCGCCCTTGTTTCGCGTCTCTCCTCCGCCGCCAAGGGACGCCTGCTGAGGCTTTCGCTGGACAATCTGGGTGTGCGCAACCAAGGCCCGTATGCCGACGTGTTCTCTGACGGCGGCGGGCTCTGCCAGCTCTTCTGCGGCTCGCGCTGGATGCCGCTCTCACGCTGGCCCGAGTCCGGTTACGAGACCATGGCCACGGTGCTGTCAAAGGGCGACCTCAAGGGCGGACCCGGCACGTCTGGCGGCAGCTTCGTTTACCGCTCTGACCGACCAGCGCAATGGTCGGTGGCCGACGGCGTCTGGCTGGACGGGTTCTGGGTCGTGCCGTGGACGCGCAACGCCCTGCGCGTCGCCGCGATCGATCCTACCAAGAAGACCGTCACCTTCGCCTGCGGTGTCTCGCGCGGCCTTGGCTCAAAGTACGCCAAGCCTCCACAGCTCGGCACCGGCAAGGAGGAGTGGTGCGCGGTGAATCTCTTGGAAGAGATCGACCGACCCGGCGAATGGTGCATCCGCTTCAGCGAGCGGGCGCTCTACTTCCTGCCTCCGGACGGCAAACCGCCCAAGGATGCGATGATCGCCGACCGCACCGTGCCGCTGATCCGCATCAAAAAAGCCGCACATGTCGTATTCGAAGGCATCGTGTTTGAAGGCGGACTAGGCGACGGCGTTGAAATCAGTGACGGCGAGTCGGTCGCGCTGCGCGGCTGCACCTTCCGGCTGCTGGGCGGCACGGGCGCGCTGCTGCGGGGCGGCAGCGGCCATGAAGTGCGTTCGTGCGATTTCTGCGACCTCGGTCGAGGCGGCATTGTGCTGGGCGGCGGCGACCGCGTGAAGCTGACACCCGCCAGCCATGTCGCAGAGAACAACCACCTTTGGCGCATCGGCCGCCTCAAGCAGACGTACGCGCCGCCGATTGAGGTCGCCGCGAACTCGGTCGGCTGCCGCGTGACCCATAACTTCATGCACGACTTGCCGCATGCGGCCGTTCTCTACTCAGGCAACGATCACGTGTTCGAGTACAATGAGGTCGCGCGCGCCGCGCTCGACTCCGGCGACGTGGGCGCGTTCTACACATGCCACGACTGGACCAGCCGCGGCAATCTGCTGCGCTACAACTTCGTGTACGACTCGCCGCGCATCAACGCCTTCTATATGGA
>CAYSXF010000251.1:0-6418 GCA_964434815.1 uncultured Lentisphaeraceae bacterium | reverse complement strand
CACCTCTCTATTCGTCGGCAGCGTCAGATGTGTATAAGAGACAGGGTTGGTGCCGTCGTTCAGCACGGCAGCCCCGCTTTCGACCGCAAAGCCCACCGGAAGGCCGGAGGCCGCCGTGGCGGTCAGCGGCAGCGTCGTCGTCGTATACTGCGTGCCAGGGTTCGCGAATGCGATCGCCTGCTCAGCCTGCTCGACCGTCAGCTCGACAACAATAGCCACCGGACTGTTCAACGCGGTCGGCGAGGTGATCGAATTTGTAGCCAGATAGACGCCGGCCTCCAAAGTCCCAAGCGCCACTTCGGCCGTGATCGGAGTCGCGCCTTCGGTTTCCCGGATGCCCTCCATCGGCGTGAGCGTCAGCCAGCCGTCGCCACCCGGCCCGTAGGCGATGACATTCTGCCACGCAAAGGCAGTGGCTCCTTTGTTGGTCAGGATCGTGCTCTGGGGTGCCGGGGCAGCCCCGCCCCAGGTGGCCCGGAAACTCAAGCGCGCGGCACTCAGTCCGATCTCTCCCGGCTTCACGGCCGTGCCTGCGAAGTTGATCCGGAATGCGGGCGTGACACTGTCGGTTTCGAGCACCAGCGTCGGGGCATAAGCTCCCAGCGCTTGAGGCGCCCACCGCACGATGAAATTGCTGACCGAACCGGACGCAACCTGCGCTGGCAGATTGCTCACCGACAGCCACTCGCTGCCGCTGCCTTCGATGAGGAAATGGGTAATCGATACCGCCAGCGTGCCGCTGTTGGTGATGCTCAGCATCACGGCTGCGGTTTCGTTGGTCGCCACGGTTCCAAAATCCGTGCCGAACAATGTGGACGGCGCCGCATTCTCCGGCACCTCCTCCTCGCCGCTGTAGAGGCTCATCCGCGGCGTGTCGGTGATCGTCAAGGTGCCCGAAGCCGTCCCCGTATACAAGGCTTGCGTCACGGTGGCGACGACCGCATACTCGCCAGGCTCGGCGGGTGCCTCGGCAGAGCCGTCAAAGGTGAGGGCAACCGTCAGTCCGGACGGCGTGGTCTGAACCGTCGGACGTTTGGGTGTTCCGTCATAACTTTGGGTCAGGTCACTTAAACTGACGGTGGCCGATGCCGCCGTCACGGTGAAGGAACGGCTCAGGGTGGCTGGTGCCCACTGCGTGTCGCCGCCCTGCGATGCCTCAACCGTGACCGCGCCGGTGCCGGTGAAGCGCAGTCGGTTCAAGTTTTCAATCACGGCCGGACCGGACGTGACGGCGAAATCGACGCTCAGCCCGCTCGACGCTGTCGCGACCAGCGTCACGCTGTTGGTGGCGACTTGGTCGGAAAGCGCGTCAAAGGTGAGCGTCTGCGTCGCGGCGGTGCAGAGCACCTCGGCGGTAACCGCGATGGGAAGGTAATTCAGATCGCCGGCCCGGGTCGCGCGCAGGGCGATGGTTCCGGACCCTGCATCCACAACCAGCGACACCCCTTCGGGAACGACCTCGTCACCGGGCGTCACAACCAGTCGGCCCGGCCCTGACAGCCGTTCGAACGTCACTAATCCGTCACCGCTCCCGCCGGTGGCGGAGAGGGCGTTCGTTGTCCCATACGCCTGCGGCGAGGCCGGCGTGAAGACCAGCGGGGCTTGGGTTGCCTTAGCGATTGTTAATGTACCCGTGGCACTGCCGGCCCAATCCGACCCGTCCACCACCGCCAGAATGGAATATGTTCCAGCATTCGTGGGTGCAGTCGCCTCGCCGTTGTAGGTCAGACTCACAGTCAGACCGGTCGGACTTGTCAGAGGGGTCGGACTTTTCGGAGTTCCGTCGTAGGTCTGCGAAAGCCCCTGCAGTGTGATGCTCGCCGTACCGCGAGCAATCACGAAGCGTTCCGTGGCAGAACCCTGCCAATCCGGATGCGCGATGGTCGCCTGGACTGCATACGCGCCCGCATTCGTGGGGGTGGTCGTCGAACCGTCGTAGGTCAGATTCACGATCAGAGCTGTCGGATATGTCAGATAAGTCGGGCTTTTCGCTGTGCCGTCATACACCTGTTCCAAGGCTTGCAGGCTGACCGTCGCCTGCCCTTTGGTGGCAATCACGGTGTTGGTGACAACGCGCGCGAAGTGGAAGCCATCCTCCGCCTGCGTCGCGCGGAGGGTCACCGTGCCGCTGCCGGCGGTGAGCGTCAGGTGGGTGCCGTTTACGATTTCGCCCGGACCGCTCAGGACCTCGAAGCTGACCGCGCCATCGCCGGACTGGATATCCACCGGCAGTGCGTTGGTCGTGCCGAAGGCTTGCGGGCTGGCCGGCGTGAAGACCGGTGCTGCGCTGGACGTGCGCCCGTAGGAGAAGGCCCCTGCTGACACCGTCTCGCCGAAAGTTTTGGAAACCACCCGTACATCGCCGGAACACGCCCCGGCTTCGGACACTCCGGCAATCACCACGATGACCGTGGGCGAGCGGCTTACGATTGAGGCTACGCTCACCCCTGCGAGGGTGACAGCGGTGAGATCGGACGGATCGGTCAGATCGGTCAGATTTGTTCCCGTGATCGTCACTTGCGCGCCGCCCACCCAGGCAGCCGCGCCCGGTGTCACCGAAGTGATCAAGCCAGCCGGCTGGTAGGTATAGGCCCCTGGCAGGGTGAAGTCGCCTTCGTCCGCAGTCTGCACCACCATAGCCACGGTGCCTGTTCCGGTGCCTGCGGGCATGGTGAGGGTAAACCAATCAGCCCCGCTGTCCACAGGATGGAAAGACAGGGATGTCGGGCCCACCAGGATATTCGTCACCGTGCCTTGATGGCCATTGGTGACAGCGACCGTGTTGCCGCCCGCCAACGGGCCGGAAACAGGGGTGACATGGAAGATACGTCCGTCGAGGACAAGCGCCTGCAGGCTATAGTTTTCCTCCTGGTCGCCGCTGAGGCTCAACCCGCTTACCGTGACCGCATGCACGCCCGACTCAGCGTTGGCGTAGGTGGCAATGGCTGCCTCGGTTCCGAGGGTCACCTGTCCCGCGTCGGCGGGCAGAACGCCCTCCAGCACTGCGGCAGTGAAGTCCACCTCTGCAGCCGTCGTGTCGTCCCAGGCCTTGGCCAGAACAACGGCATTGCTCACACTCACCGTGCGCGGTGAAAGGGTTGCGCTTAGATCCGTCGGCGCGGTCAATACATAGTTCGCGCTCTGCGCGCCGGCCAGCAACAGCCCGGACACGGACACGGCATGGGTGCCGACACGCTCCGTGGCGAAGCTGGCCGTATAACCTGAGGCGTTCAAGCTCACCGCATCGCCGCTCCGCACACCCGACAGGCTTGCCGCACTGAAGTTCACAGTTGCATCGCTCGTGCCGTCATACGTGCGAGTTTGCGCCTGTGCGCCAGCCACTGTCAGTTTGGTCGCGGATACGGTGAGCACCGCCTCCGCCGTACCCTGCCAGTTAGAGTCATCAATCGTGGCGACCACGGTATACGTTCCCGCGCGCGTCGGCGCGGCAGGGGAGCCGTTAAATGTCAAGTTCACTGTCAAACCTGTCGGAGTGGTCTGATAGGTCGGACGCTTTGCCGCCCCGTCATAGCTTGGCGCCAGGTCGCTCAGCACCACCTGTGCCGTTGCCTTGGAAATCTCCAGCGTCGCCGTCGTTGTCCCCTGCCAGTTGGCATCGCTGATCGTCGCGACCACTTCGTACGAACCGGCATTCGTGGGCGCGGCGGGCGAGCCGTCGTAGGTCACGCTCACGGAGAGCTCAGACGGATCGGTCTGACAGGTCGCGCTCGCGGCCGTGCCGTTATAGGCGTGGAGCAGCGCGTCCAGCGTCACTTCAGCCGTGGCCTTGGCAGCGGACACCGTAGCGGTGACAGACTGCTCCAGATAAAGATCGTCCTGCGTCTTTGTCGCCCGGACTTGGATCGTGCCTGTGCCCGCCGTCACAGTCAGGGTGTTGCCGCTGATTTCGCCTGGGCCGCTTACCACCTCGAACGTCATTGCGCCTGTGCCGCTGCCGCCCGTGGCTGACAGGGTCTGCTGCGCGTTGTAACTCTGCGGACTGGTCGGAGCGAACACCAGTGCCTCCTGCGGCGAACGCAGATACTCGAAGGCGTTCGTCACGATCTTCTGACCGTAGCTGGTGGAGATCCGCACGGCACCAAGCCCCGTGACGGAGGCTGTCCCCGCCCGGACTACTACCTGTGTCGAGCTTTCACTCAGGACAGTGGCCGGAACACCGGCGAGCAAGACCGCGACATCATTCTCGCCAGAGGCAGAAAGGTTTTGGCCTGTGATCGTGATTTCGCTATTTGCATTCCAATAACAAGAGGCTGGCGTAATCGATGTGAGGGTGACTTCGCCCTCTAGCGGAATATAGTTGAACGCGCCGAGAGCCACCAGTTCGCCCTTGGTGGCCGAGACCACGCGGATATCGACGTATCCCGACGTGCCCTCCAGGGCCTTGCCGGGACGTACCACCACCTCGGTGGCGGATTGGCTGAGAATTGTCGCGGGAGTATTGCCGAACGTCACGCTGGTGATATTGCCAGCAGCTCCGCTGCCCAGATTAAAGCCAGACAGGGTTACCGTGTAATTCGCGAGTGCTCCGCCGAGGACGCTGCCTGACGTCGGCAGAATGCCGCTGTGCATGCGGTAGACGGAGTTCTGCGCGGCACCCTCCGGGGTGCTGCCGCCGCCAACCGCATAAATCCAGCCGTCGAGGCTCGCACCGCCGAGACGATAGCGGTCTGCGGGAAGGTTGATTTCCGCTGTCCAGTCCGTTCCATCGAAACTGTAGACCCGCTGTCCGCCGCCGAAGGCGAAAAGCCGGTTGCCGGTGGAGGCTGACGCAAGGAAGGCCAGGGGTTCCGGCAGGGACGTCTCTGTCCGCCACGTGCTGCCATCAAAGGCGTAGACCGCGTCCGAAGGCGCGTGTTGGGCATCATTTCCGCCCACAACATAGAGGCTGCCCTGATGCACTGCGAAGCCGAACCCTGACCGGGGCGCTGGCAGCGAAGCGGCCGCAGTCCAGTTTGTGCCGTCATAACCCCACACCGTATCCAGCGCCTGGCCGGCGGCATTCAGTCCTCCGAAGAGATAGAGCACGCCATTGAGCGCGGCCAGCCCGTGCTCCCTGCGTCCCTGCGCCTCGGGCAGATCCGGCGGTGTGAGATCCCAGGTTGCGCCGTCAAAAGCCCACAGCTTCGAGCTGACCACGGGGGTTGCGTTTGTGTTGATGCCGCCGAAGACATAGAGGCGTCCGTTGAAGTCGGCTGCGACCAGACTGCCGCGCGCCTCAGGCAGGCTCACGTCGGTGTACCATTGCCCAGCTTCCATGCGGAAGACAGAAGCCTCGGCGTCGAGTCCGCCAAGCGCGTAGATTTTTCCGTTGAAGGTTGTCACCGCTGCGCCGCGCCGGGGCATGGCAGAAACGACGGTCACGTTCACGGAGAAAATCAGATTCTCGTAGTTGCCCGGTGCTGCTGGCGTAAAGGTGACCGATGCCGTGCTGGACCCCTCGGAGGGGATGAGCGACGGATTCGTCCAGGCAAAGCTCCCGGTAGTCGAGGCGACCCCGCCGGTTAAGGAGGAGGTCGACAGCGCATCCCCGAGGAGCACGTCGGAGGCAACCGGCGCGGTGGTCAGTGTCGGCACAGCCTTGATCATAGTGCGGGTGAAGGTGTCTGTACGCACGTTGTAGTTGGCGTCAGCGGCTCGCGTCACTTGGATCGTGTAGGTGCCGGAGCCTGCATCGGCGCGGTAGTTCCAGGCGCTCGTGCGCGTGGCGCTTCCCGAACCCAGCGCGTCGCTGTAGGCACCCGTGCCGGAGCCACCGCCCGCCGTGTAGGCCCGCGTCGTGCCGTACGTGTGGGTCGTGGACAGCGAGAGGGTCAGCGCGGCCTGGCTGGCCTTGTTGACCGTCACGCTGGCGTTGCCGCTGACGGTGTTGTAGTTGGCCGAGGCGGTCGGCGTGAAGGTCACGCCCTGCGACGCCGTGCCTGCCACGGGCGCGGTGCCGGAGGTGGTCCACGCGAAGGTGCCCGCCACAGAAGCCGTGCCGCCGCTCAGGGTGGAGGAGGCCAGCGTCTGGCCATAGGTGATGGCAGTGGCCGTGGGCCAGGCGGAGACGGTCGGGGTGGCCTTGCTGATGGTCAGGGTGCCTGCTGAAGCCCAGTCGCTGTCGTTGTAATTGGCATCGCCCAACAGCCGAACCTCGATGACCGCCGTACCGGCCACGCTCGGAGTGAGCGTCCGGGAGGTTCCGGTGCCGCTGAAGGCGATTGTGCCGGTGCCGCCGTTCTGACGGAAGTCGTAGACGCCCGTGCCCGTGCCGCCGGAGGCGGTCACGGTCGTGGTAGCGCCGAAGGTAATCGTCGCGGAACCCAGTGAGCCGGAGGCCGCGGCCTGGCTGGCCTTATTGACGGTCAGGGTGCCTGCTGAAGCCCAGTCGCTGTCGTTGTAATTGGCATCGCCCAAC
>CAYSXF010000250.1:0-6425 GCA_964434815.1 uncultured Lentisphaeraceae bacterium | reverse complement strand
GAGATTTCTGCCTGTCTCGTGGGCTCGGAGATGTGTATAAGAGACAGGACTGTCCGTCGCGGACTTAGCGACCGCGTGAGCAAAATAGGTGTTGTTCGTCCGACCGCCAAAGGCGGCGGCTGAAACGGTGTACGCCAGACCGTCGCTGACGAACCGGCCCGACAGGCTTCCCGATCCGGTAACGGTGAGGGAGGCGCTGCCGTAACCGGGTACGTCATCTGTCACGAGGTATCCGTTGAACTGTCCTGCGGCGCGACCCAGTGTTCGCACCGTCCAGCCGACGGTGACCGATGTTCCGGGTGCCGTCACGCTAATGGGACTGCCGATCAGACCCAGATAGCGGGTGACCGTGAGGTACAGATCCGCCGAACCCTGCCCGGATCTCAGGGGCACCCCCGTAATCCACACGGCTCCGGCACGAACTTGCGCGCTCAATCCTGCGGGCAGCGCCCCGTTCCCGACTGCCACGCGAACCACACCCCCCGCGGCGTTCGCCACCGCAAAAGGTCCGGCTTCTCCGTACACGCCGACCGTCAGTTCGGGAAGCTGTACGCCTCCGATCACCGCCGGATCGTAGCCGCCTTCGGAGGCGACAAACTCGGGCGCTCCCTCCGGCAGCACCGTCGCGGACCATGTTTGGCCGACCTGGACCGCCCGGCGACCCTGCTCATCTGTTGCGACCGTGTCCACACGCCAATACAAAGGCTTGGAGTTGACTTTTGCGATGAGGTTGCTGAGCGCAGCCTGATCCGCCGCGTTGCCAGAGCGCGGGAACGACGCTTCCGTTTGCTCGGACCATTTCGCGAGCGCCCAAGACGCTGGCCCCGCATAGACCTCGTACCGGACTGTGGCGCTGGCGGGGAAAGCCGCTGAGGCGAGGACGTCCTGCCACGAGAAAGCAAACGCCCGGTTGATGACCGCCGCCTTATCTGAGGGCAGCGGAGCCGCCGTCTGCGGCAGAGGGCTCCAGCTCAGGTTCCGCACAGCCGCAGAAATGCCTGCCGCGCCAGCACCGTTCCGGACACTCCACGTCACGGTCTGCTTTCCTGATGTAATCGCAAGAGACGAACCGAGGTGCACGCCCGCATTCGTTGTGGCGGCCACCGCTCTGCCCTCGACCAGGCACTGCGCCAGAGCGCCGTTTCCGTCGAGCCGCCAATCAAATCCCAGAACGCCCGGGCCTTGCACCACGCTGCTCAGTGCAGCCGCTTCTCCCTTCGCAACGATTCCGCTCCGCAGCCATGCCGCGGCCCGCTCAGCGTCCGAACAGAACCCGTAGAACCATAAGCCAGACAACGCCTTCAATCCGAACGCCTGATTCGACGGATCGGCCACATACTGCGCCAGCGTCTGAACGACGAGATCGTCCCTGCGCGTCAGCGAGATGGTCGCACCCGCGGAAGAGGCCAGCGACGCCCCGCCAAGCGGCGTCAACTGCAGCGACGACGTCCGGTCCGGCTGGAAGCCAGGCTCGGCCGCGAAACCGAAAGAAAACGTTTTCGCGCCGGTCTCATTGTTTGTCCAGACGAGCTGGGCCACGGGCGTATGAAGCGAGCCCTCCACATGTTCGACGCGGGCGGTGACCGTCCCGTTCACGCCAGCCGCGCGATTCACACTGAAGACCGCGTTCGACCCCTCCACGAGGACCGCCGCGTTTGCGCTCCCGAAGCTCAGTTTTCCCGGCTGCCGCGCGGTCAGCTCTTTCACATTAACCGTACAGACTGAGAGTTGACTGCCCACCTCGCAGCTCTTCACGGCATACAACTGCACGCTGAACGTCTCATCCCCTTCCCACACATCATCGGGAAGGAGTTGGATGGTGATGGTCTTGGGTCTCTTTGCTTCGCCCGCGGCCCACACCAGTTCATCAACCTTGTTGACATAATCCTGCCCCGGTTGCGCGCTGCCTGCAACAGTTGCGTAGGCAACGTGAACCTCGGAGGCGGCCGACGCCCCCGTGATATTTACCGTCAGCGTCACGGAGCGTGCCGCTTCGGACACCGACACCTGCGACGATGCGAACTGAACCGTGGCCGGAGGCGCGTCATACCAATAGGCAAGGTCATAGCCCTGCAATTGCCTCAGAGTCAGCACGCTCGAGATCTTCAGCCAGTATTGCCCCGTTTTCGGAACAACATACGACAGCACCGAAATATCCGACGGCGTCATCACGCGCTCGGCCACGGCCACCGTGCTGGTGGGATTGTCGAAAAGCTGCACACGAACATCGTTGGTGATCCCCACCGCGGCGGTTCGGAGTGCGAACGACCATTGCTTCCCTGCTTCGTTCGCGTTGAACGTATACCAGTCTGTCACATCCGACTCGCTCAGCGTATGGTTGCCTGTATCGATTTCCGCAGCATCGCAGGGCGGCTGTGCGAGCTGCGTGGCTCCCTGATAGAAATTGTCCGTCTCGTCTCCGGCATCCGCCGCCAGGATCTGGTTCACGTTGCGGATCGCCATCTCCAGCGACACCGTCGTCACAAGTGGCGAAAAGCGACCAAGGCGGGAGCCGTCAGGGCGTAATACAATCAGCGTCGGATAGCCGACGCGCACATACGAAACGCCCTTGACCGTCTGCGTCGGCGCGCCGGGCACGGCATACGAGGTCTGAATCGCATAGTGGTTCGTGATCGCCGCCTCGGCCTGCGCATGGTCCAGTCCGGCATTCTGGTAATAGTTCGTTTCGCGCAACCAGCACCAGAGATCGTCGTTGCGTCCGGGATTATCCATCATCACCAGATACATATGGTTCGTCTGCACATACGCCTTCCACGCCAAATTCGTCAGCACCGTCCTCTCCAGCGCCTGGCAGTGAGGACACCACCACGCGCCGTTGAACATCACAATGACGTTGTTCGTGCCTTCCCGCGCCTTCGCCAACGCGGTAGCGTGATCCATCGTCCACTCGCCGATCTCCGCTCCGGAGTAACGAGGTGAAAAAGACGGGCGCTGCACAACCGCCTGAACTGAAAAGACAGACGAAAAAATGAGACCCGTTAAGAACCATGACCGAACGCTCATAGACTTCCATTCTCCTCTTAGCAAACGCTACTGATTGACCGTGTTTTCCTGAAGATTGTTTTTCTGTATCCACTGCGCCGCCGCTTCAGGCGTCGTGAACGGCTCCTGCGTGATGAACTCGTAGTGCTCCCTCGCCACCGCAGTCGCAGCCGCGTTGTTGCCCTGAATGATCTTCACCAGCGACTGCACCGCCAGCTCGTTCGAAATCTGGGAGAAAGAAAGCACCAGCGACTCCATGTCCTCCGCATCCTTCATCGTCCCGATGGCCGAAACTAACAGGTTGGCCCTGGCCGCCTCGTCGCTGATCTCATCGAACGCCATTTTCCATTGCGTTAGCGCATCTTTGGCAACGCCCTCATCCTCGTCACCCAACATCTGAGTCAGCTCCGGCAAGGCCTTGACGCCGATCCAGCCCAGCGTCGTGACCGAGCTTGCGCGCACGTCCTCTTCGGGTGAGTTCATGAGCACGCGGGCCATGCGCAGCGCCTCTTTCTCGTTGCCTCCGTCCAGCAGGTCGCGCATTTCGGCCGCTTTGCGCTCATCCTCCGTCCGCCCGACCTGTTCCGCTGCCGACGCCACGCCGTTCGTTGTCTGGGATGAAGCCCGCACAACCTTGCCAGTCGCCCGGTCGCCGCCCAGCGTGCTTGCCGTGTGTTTCAGCGTCTTCTTCGCCGTGTGGACGCCGTTCGTCATGCGCGCTTGCGGCTGCTCTTTCTGCGGACGCTCGGGCGTCTTACGCAGTCCGAAATAACCGACCGCACCCGCCACGCAAAGCGCTGCGAGCACGCCGATCAATTTCCATGGCGTCTCTTTTTGGTAGCTCACTCGCCCCATCCCTCACTCCAGTCCTGAATGACCGCTTGCGACTGGATCTTAAATAAGTAGGAGCCTGTCCACGTGCGGACACCGATTTTCTCGGGGATCTGATAGAACCCCAGACTAGGCGATTCAACATAGACGCTACTTGATGCTTTTGCGGGTGTCAATACCCCTTGGAACTTCAGCCCCGCCTGTTCCTTTTGCGACGTTCCCGCCGCGTTCCCGTACCAGAGGCTGAATGACCCCGAGTAGAGGCCCGTCGCCCGCGTGAAGGCCAAGGTCAGGTTGCACGGGTTGACCGAGTTCCCGAAATCGTACAACGCGCTGTTGACCGTATTCTTAACCAGCACGCGTTTGTCCACCGTGAGGGCGTCGCCGACCGCGTTCAGCGACACGCTGTATGTGTCGGGCGCGCAGAGCCGCTCCGTATACGTCGCGTCCAGCGCGTCGGGCGCTTGGATGGCGCCGATCGTCAGTTCCGCATTCAGGTAATACGTTTGAAGGCTGAACAGCGTGTCGTAGAATCCGCCCGTCGGATCCAGTTGCAGGGCGAACCCTTGCGCTGCGGCCCGCGTGGCGTTCGTGTCGGCATTGTACCAGTCGACCTGTCCCGACGCGACTGCGATGCCGCTGCCGGCGTCAGCGGTGATGACGAGCCATCCGCCCGCAGCCATCTTCGCCTTTGCCGTGTACACCGGGATGAGCAGTGCCGACGCGCCGGTTTTATTGTAATCGGAAACATAACCCGGAACGCCTGAAGCCGTCCACGCGGTTGCGTCCGCAAGCACGCCCGACAGCTTCGCGCTTCCCGTCGCGTCCAGCGTAACCGTAACATAGCCTGCGCCGGCGGGAGCGCCATCAACCGCCACGTGAACCGGCAGCGAGACGGTGTAGTATCCAACCGCTCTCTTGAGCCCTAGGGCCACGCTGGCCACCTTGCTGTTGTCCCGGACCAACGGGCCGGTGAACAGCACCTCGCGGGCGCTCTTGCCGTCGGCCGCAGCGATCTGAAGGGACAGATCCGCCACGACGGGCGTGTCGAGCGCCTCGGCATCCGTCGCCAAGCCCCGGCAGGCGGTCACCGTCAGCGTGTTCGTGTAGGCTACGCCAGCCACCACGCTCTTGAGCGTCAACACGGCGCGGAGGCCCGGCTGTCCGTTATCCAGTTGAGGAATGTCCTCGCTGAATCCCGTTCCCGCAAAGGAATAAGTCTTGCCCGCCACCAGAACCTTTGCCGTGAGCGCGCCCGCCTCAGTCGCCGTGAAGGTCAGCGACGCAAGCGCTTCATTCGCGTTCCCCTCATCCGCCGTCAGCAACCCGTTGAAGCTGCCGGCCGCCAGGCCAGCCGGCGCAACCGCAAACGGCATCGAGAACGTGGTGCCTGCCAATACTTTTGTCCCCACCTTCGCTGACGCCTGAAGAATCGCTGTCACCGCGTTCGTCTTAGTCGGGATACCGGTGATGTACGTCCGTCCGGCCACTGTCGTCAAGGCCATGCCCTGCGGCAAATTCGTGGCCTTAAAGGTCTCCCCGTTGGGTGCGTCGAACGGGCCGATCAAATAAGAGAGCCCCTGCACCAACAGATACCCGTCACCTGACGGATTGGAATAGTTCGCAAATGCGTTAGCTGCCAACGCGTCAGTCACCGGCGCGCCGTCCGCACCGACCGTGAACGACCACACCGTGCCTGTCGCTGTCAGCAGGTCCAGGGCGGGATTGGGAGCGTCGGGATTAGCGGTGTCGCCGGGAAGCACCGAGTCCACACGCCAATAATACGTCTTGCCTGTGAGGAAACTCGGGAAAGCGCCGCAGCTTGTGCAGAACGTGGGCTCCGCAACATATTCTGCGATCATGGCGTTTTGCTTGTTCAGTTTCGTGGCGGAGTCCGCCACGTAGATCCGGAAGGTGTTGACGCCATCGGCCGCCCATGTAAAGGTGATTTCTTCGCCAAGCCCCATGAGGGCCTGATTCGCGGGCGCCGTGGGCGTGGCCGCAGGCAGCGGCGCCCATTGGAACGGCTGGCCGGCCAAATCGGTCAGGCGACCGAACACCTCTGCATCCGCTGGCGAAGCCGTCCCGCGTGTGACGGTGAATTTCACGGTTTGTGTCCCGGCGGGCAGGTATCGCACCGTCTCCTCGCCTGTACCGCACGTGAAGGTCTGACTGCCGATCGTGTAGGTGAAGGTGCTGTTGTCCGCGTCGCCGCCCTTGATCAACTCCGCCGCAAACGTCAGCGTGCCGGGCCCCGTGAACGTCAGGGTCAGATCGGCTTTGGCTTTCGCCGCCAGCGAGACGCAGCGCAGGCTCCCCTCTTGATCGATGAACCACGCGCCGGCCACGCCCGGCTTGAGAGTTCCGCCGGTCGCATTGCTCCCCGCCGCCTGCCACTCCTCAACGGTGCTCACGATTTTCGGATCGCGCACCTGAACCGCGACGGACGCCGTCCCGAGCGTGACACCCCCTCCGGACACCTTGTCAACCGTCAGCTTGACCGACAGGGTCTTGGTCGCTTGAAAGGCTTCCTCAGTGGGCGACGTGACTAGCGTGAACGGCTTGGGCGACACATCCCCGGCCTCCCAGAC
>CAYSXF010000249.1:0-6433 GCA_964434815.1 uncultured Lentisphaeraceae bacterium | reverse complement strand
AGAACGACCTCGGCAAACTGGCGCTTGAACGCGTCCGCTTCGAGGCCGACCAAACACTCCCCTTCAAGCCAAGCACGCGTGACATGGAGGGCCGCCGCCTGCTCGGCATCTCCCGCCGCACGCTCCACCGCGTCTCGGTGCTCGCCATGGCTTTCCGCCTCACCGGCAACCGGGCCTACCTCGACCGCTGTGCGCAAGAGATGCGCGCCATTGCGGACTTTAAGGACTGGAACCCCTCGCATTTCCTCGACGTGGCGGAGATGACCCTTGCCATGGCCGTAGGATACGATTGGCTCTACAACGATCTCGACTCCGCCACCCGCAAGACCGTCGCTGATGCAATCCTCGAAAAGGGTCTTCGGACGTCCCTGAAAACAACGGGGTGGGTCAAGGCCAGCAACAACTGGGGCCAGGTCTGCCACGCAGGCATGCTAGCGGGCGCGCTGGCCTTGATGGATCAGCAGGAGCCGCTTGCCGCCGAGATCGCTCATCGCGCCATCACGCATCTGCCCCTCTCCATGCACGCGTTCGCGCCCAAGGGCAGTTACCCCGAAGGCCCCGGCTACTGGTCCTACGGCACCGACTTCAACGTGCTGGCCCTGTCACTGCTTGACGGAACACTTAAATCCGACTTCGGCCTGACCGCTCTGCCCGGCTTCAAGGAGACCGCGGATTACCTGGACACCGTTACAGGCCCGTCCGGCCTGACGTTCAACTACGCCGACGGCGGCATGGGCCGCGGCACCGACTGCGCCACCTGGTGGTTCGCCAAGCACTTCAACCGCCCCGACATCCTCGCCTATTTCGAGCGGAAAGCCTTTGCCGATTACTGCACCGACCGCACGTCGTTAACCCCCGACCGCGGTGAGCGCCTCTTTGCCTTCACGCTCTTTTGGCTTCAGCCCGTCCCGAAAGCCTTCGCGCCCCAGGCGCCACTTAATTGGTTTTCGGAAGGCAGCGTTCCAATCACCGTGCATCGCACCTCGTGGGATAACGCCAAGGCTCTCTTCGTGGGCCTCAAGGCCGGATCTCCGTCGGCTCCCCACGGCCATATGGATGCAGGCTCCTTCGTATTTGATGCGGATGGCGTCCGCTGGGCGTACGACCTCGGCATGGAGAGCTATCACCGCATCGAATCGCGCAAGATGGATCTGTGGAATTCGCGCCAGGCCAGCGACCGCTGGCGCGTCTTCCGACTCAGCAGCCTCAGCCACAATACACTGGTCATTGACGGCCAGCTCCAGCTCGCCAGCGGCACGGCTAAAGTCACCGCCTTCCGAGGCGCCCCGGAACCTGAGACTGTGCTCGACCTCTCAGCCGTTTACACCAACGCTTCGCAAGTCATCCGTACCGGCACACTGTTGCCGTCCGGCGAGTTCCGACTGACGGACACGCTCAAGGGACTCAAGCCCGGCGCTCAGGTCCGTTGGGGCATGGTGACGAAGGCACATTCCGACCCTCAACGCACAGGGCCGCTGACTTTGCGGGAGAACGGCAAACAACTCCGTCTTACCCCGCTCCATGATCCCGCCACTGTATGGAAAACCTACGAAGTGGCACGCCCCCCGAACGAGTGGGACTCGCCCAACAAAGGGTTCGCGATGGTCGGCTTCGAAGCCGTGGCTCCCGTCTCCGGCGTGCTTGTTCTCTCGGTTCTTTTCACTCCGGGAACCTTGTCCGCCGACAAACAGTAATCTGGCGGCTTCCTTCAGTTGCGGTGTTTGCCTGTTTTTGCTGTGCGAAGGCGCACCCAAATAGCGCACTGCGCTCACTCTCTAACCTTCTACAGCCTAAAGCCTTAGCTCGGTAGTATGAATATTTGAAATTATTCGCTTGTAGGATAGCGATTCTTCTGCTAACTTAATTTTGCTGATTCGAAGAGGTTTGTTGTTTTCCAGTTTTGTATCTCCATGTGTACTCCTAGTATCCCCCCAAGACCGGCTTGTGAGAGCCGGTCTTCTCTTTTAACCACCGTAGCGGCAACCCCCAAATCCGAGTGTAAACGCGTCGTCTTATGAAGATACTCCCCTGAAAGGAAGGGCGGACACGCAGGTCTGCCTCTGCATATGCTCCCTGAACTACTGTCTCCTGCAGGCGGGCTCGACGCCGCCTTGGCTGCTTTCCAATACGGCGCCGACGCCGTTTACCTCGGTCTGCCGCGTTTTTCCGCGCGCGCCGACGCTGACAATGTGACGCCTGAACGGCTGCGCTCGCTGCTCGCCTACGCCCGCTCGTTCACACCCGCCAAAAAGGTCTACGTCACGTTCAACACCCTGGTGCAGGACCGCGAGCTTACGCAGGCGCTGGACACACTCGACACGCTCGACAACCTGGCGCCTGACGGCGTGATCGTCCAAGACCTCGGCGTGGCACGCCTCATCCGCGATCACTTTCCGCGACTTGCTCTCCACGCCAGCACCCAGTTGGCGGCGCATAACCTCGACGGCGTGCTCGCGCTTAAGGCACTCGGATTCCGCCGCGTCGTGCTCGCCCGCGAACTCTCCCTCAGCGAAATCAGCCGCATCGTGCGGGACAGCGGTGTCGAGATCGAGATCTTCGTGCATGGCGCGCTCTGCTACAGCTACAGCGGCCTCTGCCTCTTCTCTTCCCACACCGCCGGACGCAGCGGAAACCGCGGACGCTGCGCGTACTGCTGCCGCGAAGCCTTCAGCACAGGCGACCGGCCGGTCGCCCCTACCGCCTCCTGCTTCCCGTTTTCCATGAAGGATCTCGCGCTTGCTCCGCTCCTTGACACAGTCGCGGCCACTGGCGCGCACTCGCTCAAGATCGAAGGCCGCATGAAGAGCCCGCTCTACGTGGCCTGCGTCACCGACTACTACCGCCGCAAACTCGACCACTCGCTCACGCCAGAAGCCGAACGCATCCTGGTCCAAGACCTTCAGACCATCTTTAGCCGCCCGTGGACGCAGCTCTACGCCGAAGGCCCATCCGCCTCTTCCGACACCGTCATCGACCCGCTGGCGGTCGGCCACCGCGGCGCCCCCATCGGCCGCGCCGACTCGATCGTCAGCGACCGCGACGGCACGCGCTGGCTGCGCTTCACCACGTCTCGCGCCCTTGAAAAACACGACGGCATCCAAGTGGAACTTCCCGAAGGCGGCAAGCCCTTCGGTTGCGCCGTAAACCTGTTACGAGCCGTCGGCAGCCAGAGGACGCAAATCTCCCTGCCTGCCGGCTCGAGCGTCGAGGTGGCACTTCCAGCCGAGAACGTGCCGATGATTCCGCGCGACGCGCCGGTTTTCTGCTCGGCATCACAGGCTGTCCGCCGCCGCTACCCGGTCCCAAGCCTTCGAGACTCCGCCTTTCTGTCAGGCCCTGCCGCCGACGTCCGCGTCTCGCTCGCAGGCTCCGGCATTACGGTTTACGCCAACGCGACGTTTGAAACGCCGGGCGACGTAACGGCCGAAGCCTTCCTGCCGCTGACACTGACACCGTCGCTCCAGCCTGATCAGACCGCACCTGCAGTCCGTAAAGCCTTCGAGCGCCTCGGCGACACCGTGTGGACGCTCGGCTCGCTCATGCTCGATGATCCGCACGGCTGTTATGCGCCGGCCTCCAAGCTGAACGAGATCCGCCGCGCCGTTTTTGAAAAGCTCACTGAAGCGTGGAATTTGCGCCGCGCCTCCCGCCTTTCCGCGATCACTGCGGCTCTGTTCGTTGACCCGCTTTCAAACGAAAGGCTCCCTGCTGCGCCTCCTGCGTGGTCTCTGAAAATTCGCGCTGATGCGTCGCCTCTAAACGCTGACGCTCTCGAAGGCATCAACACGCTGATACTCGCTATCGGTCATACGCCGTCTGACGTACTCGAACTGCAACTCGCTGCTTGGAGTTCTGCCATTGACAGAGCGCGAATCCGGCTCGCCCTGCCGCTCATCATGCGCGACGCCAATGTGCCGCAGATAAAAGCCACGCTTCGCGCACTCGTTCACGCGGGCTGGCAGAACTGGGAATGCGCGGATCTCGCGGGACATCACATGCTCAGCGAACTCGGACTTTCGCCTTTTTCTTCGGATTGGAGCCTCTACGCGTTCAACCGCGTCGCCGCGACTGAACTCGCCAGCCTCGGCATATGCTCGTTTGTGCTCTCGCCGGAAAACAGCCTCGAAAACATTCTTTCGCTGTGCAGTTCGGGAACCCCCGCCGCGTCTCCCGAACTCCTCGCCTACCAACACACGCCACTGTTCATGTCAGAGACCGCACCCTGTTTGCCGCAGGCTGATACGCGCGAAGCCATCCAACTTTCTGACCGCCGCGGGCGCACGTTTGTCACACGCAAAATCGACAGCCTCTGGGTCACGGTCTGGAGCGATGCCTACTGCCTCGCAGACCGCATCGACGATTCTGGCCTCAGCCGTTACCGCATCGACCTCTCATGGTCGCCCGACGCAGAACGCTTCCCCGCGGTCATCCGAACCGTCATGGAGGGCAGACTGCCGCCGGGCACTCATACCGCCAATTTCGGCCGCGGTCTCGCATAGGCGTATCGCGTCATCACACCAGATCGCAGGCTTCGGGCGGCATCCAGTGCGCGTCTTTGCCTTCCCACTTCACGTTGCAGCCGATCGGGTTCGTCAGCGGCACGCGAACCGGGCGACCTGCCACGGCATCCTCTAGTGCGTTCTCCAGATCGTTGACCGTCATCTGGCTCGTGTCGCGCGGATTGTCCACGCCGCGTCCCGTGTAGACCAGTTTCCGCAGACGGTCGAACACGAAGAAATGCGGCGTGCGCAGAGCGCCATAGGCCCGCGCTACATCTTGGCTCTTGTCCCACGCGTAAACCCAAGGAAAGCCATGTTCTTTCATGCGGACAACCATGTGCCTAAAATCGTCTTCCGCATAGGTGCGCTCGCTATTGGCGTTGATGCCGATGAAGGCCACGCCCTTCTTCTTAAAGCGATCCGCCGTCGCCCGGGTCACCTCGTCCGACCCGATCACGAAGGGGCAATGGTTGCATGTGAAGAATACGACCAGCACGTCGGACGCCGCGAAATCAACCAGCGAATAGGCCTTGCCGTCCGTTGCCGGAAGCTTGAAATCCGGGGCCTTGTCTCCGATTTTAAGCGTAAACATGACTCATCCTCCTTTTGTTCTTGTTGCCGATTATAGCAGATCGCACGCTTCAGGCGGCATCCAGCTCGCCGCTTTGCCGTTCCATTTCACGTTGCAACCGATCGGGTTCGTGAGCGGCACGCGGACAGGCCGGCCAGCCAGAACGTCCTCCAACGCGTTTGCCAAATCGTTGACCGTCATCTTGTTTGTTTCCCGAGGGTTGTCCACGCCGCGGCCGGTATAGACGAGTTTGCGATGCTGGTCAAAGACAAAGAAATGCGGCGTCCTCAAAGCCCCGTAGACCCATGCGGCATCTTGGTTCTTGTCGTGCGCGTAGACCCAAGGGAAAGACTGCTCTTTCATGCGAGCAACCATCGCATCGAACCCATCGGCGGGATTGGTAGACTCGCTGTTCGAGTTGATCCCGATGAAAGCCACGCCCTGCTCCATGAATTTCGTTGCTATCGCACGCGTGACCTCATCCGACCCCCTAACAAACGGGCAACTGTTACAGGTAAAGAAGACCACTAAGAGCTTCGCTTTCTCAAAATCGGCAAGAGAGTAGGTCTTCCCGTCCGTGGCCTGCACACTAAAATCAGGAGCATCATCCCCAATCTTCAACGTGAATTTGCCCACCTCTTTATTCGGTCGCCTGATAACCGGTTCTTTCGGGCCAAGTTCAGCCTTAACAGCCGCCACAAGTTCATCGGCCTGTGTCAAGCCCTCGAATTGCTTGACCAGTTTTCCGTCCTTGAAAACGATCAGCGTCGGGATACTGACAATGCCAAACTGTTTAGGTGTGTGCGGTGCCTGATCAACATCCAGCTTGGCCACTTTGGCGGTGTCTCCAAGCTGCTTCGCGACCTTCTCCACGATGTGCCCCTGCTCCTTGCATGGGCCACACCACGTAGCCCAGAAATCAACCAACACCACGCCGTGTGCGGTCTGCGCGACAAAGGTCGCATCATCCAGAATAGCCACGCGCGATGCGGTCTTCTCCGACACGCCAAACTCTGTTTTCGGGCCGGCGGACATGATCTTTTCGCACCCCGTGATGAACAGCAGGCCTACGCCGATCACGAGACTCATGATTGACTGTTTCATGTTCGTTCCTCCTTTTACCATTACAACAATTTTCAACGTATCAGAATGCGGCTAGGCGAACCAGTGGGAGTAACCCCCATCGGAGCGAGCGGAAAATGCACAGGGTTGAAGTTTCTGAGACTCCAACATTCCACGCAGATAACTCGGCTTACGCCACTCATTTTAATTTACACCCCCCCATGTTTTTTGCTTCACTAATCGTTAAGCGGTTTGGTAATGACATGCGCTTTTCTTTCGTTTGTTTAGTATGAATAAAAGG
>CAYSXF010000248.1:0-6444 GCA_964434815.1 uncultured Lentisphaeraceae bacterium | reverse complement strand
CCTTATCCAGCGCGAAACCGAACCGCTCGTGAAGATACGTCGGCATCCACGTGTGAAAGCCCACATTGACGTAGACCATACAGCCGAACCCGCAGGCAAGGGCGATGGCGGACCGCTTGCCGAGGATGTGCGCGAGCGTCTCTTTGATCGGCGTGCGTGCCGGCGACAAGCTTCTTTCATTCGGCGTGTCGCGCAGCAGCGGCAGCAGCACGAAGGCCCACAGCAAACCAGCACCGCCGAACAGATAGAACGGCATGCGCCAGCCCCACGTCTGTCCGACATATCCGGAGAAGAAACCGCTGAAGGTGATGCCCGCATAGAGCGCCGTCTGATGGACCGACAGGGCTGTCGCGCGGCTCTTATCGTGGAACTGGCCCAGCAGCGAAGTTGCGGGTGGGTAGTAGAACGCCTCGCCGCCGCCGGTCGCAAGCGAGTAAAACACCACGAACGCAAAGACGCCGCCGCCCAACCCGGTGAGCAGCGTTCCGGCGCTGAACACGACGATGCTGATTAGGATCTGCCACTTCCTGCGCAGCCGGTCGCCCGCGAACCCGGCCAGCGGCACACAGACGCCGTAAATCGCAGTGAACACGCTCTGTACAAGGCCCGCTTGGGCGTCCGTCAAACTCAGCCCGCTTTTGATGAGCGGCAGCACCACATTGTAGATCTGCCGATTGCCCTGGTGCAAAAAGAACGCCACCCACAGCAGGGCGACCAGCCGCCACTTGTATGACGGCGGCGGCGCGTCGAGACCTTCTCTGCCCTCTGTGCTCATTCGTCCCCTGCGGTTACGGCTGATGTTACTATCGAGGCAGGGACGGGCGTCCTCGCCCGTCCGGGCAAGCGGGGACGCTTACCCCTACCTGACAAAGCTCAACTTCTTTCGACGGTGGTATGACTCATTTGCAAGTAAGCTTAACCGAAAAGCCAACACCGCACTAGAGGCTTTTGCGCATTAAAACTATCATTTTTACGCATATCCGCGCACAGCGGGCGCAACGGCGATTTGTTGGCCGCCCAGGTACACCGATTGCGGATGCAAGGCGGTTGATCGACTGGGGGCAGGGACGCCCTCGTCCCCGATCGAAAGTCGCCAGAAGCTCTTCTCATCCAAGGGCGAGGGCGCCCTCGCTCCTGGGGGGCCAACAAATCCGTTACGCCCCGCATAGCCCGCTCACCTGGCCCGTAGACCCCAGCCCAGCGCATGCGCTTCGAACGCCGCCTTCAGCGCCCGCGTCGAGAACTCCGGCAGCTCCGCTTCCGTCCACATCGCGCCGATACCGTCGAGAAAGTGCGCGTCGGACGAACGGATGAAGGGCAGACCCAACGCTCTCTTGCTCCAGACCGCCACGTCCGCATGGCGGCTCAGCTCCACCGCGTCGAACCCCTCGTCGCCTGCCAGTCCGCCGAGCTGCGAGGTCACGCTGAACACCGTGCGGTCGATGTGCGCGGCGATGAAGAGGCCGCCCAGCGCATGGATCCGCTCCCCGACCTCGCGGATCGCCAGCCGCGTCGGCGCGCCGAGCAGGTGGCTCTCCAGCTCTTCGACCTCCTCGTCCGCGCTGACTACCGCCTGAGCGCCGAACACCTCGGGCACGTTCGCCCGCTTGGGCAGCGCGGCGTAGAGGATCTCGGTCATCGCGCCGGCTTGCTCCAGCGTGTCGAACACCGCCAGGCAGTGGACCTCTTCGGCCGTCGTCACCTCCATGCCGAACAGACACCGGAACGCCTCGCGCCGGCAGACCTCCGCCAAGGCCGGACAGTTGCGCGACGAGTTGTGGTCGGCAAGCATGATGCCGTCCAGCCCTGCCGCCTTTGCAGCGCGAACAATCGCGGCGGGGGAGGACGCGAGATCCCCGCACGGCGAGAGGCAGGAGTGGATATGGAGGTCGAACTTGAACATGCGTATGTAGTATTACCGAAGCGTGCCGCTTTTTCAAGAGGAGGAAACGCCTGGCAGACGGATTACGATTGCGAGCAAGATTACGATTATGAAACAGTGAGATTCGTAATCCTACATCGTCATCATAATCTTAATCCCATACGTAAACAAGTTGCCGGCAGGTCACATTTGGATTGCGGCCCTCTGCCCGCCTTAGTATGCTTCTCCCGTTTTACCTGAACACCGAACGCTTACTCCCTATGCTTGCCCATTTCAAAAAACACCTGAGCCACGACGCCCACCCAATCATACAATTCATCAAGTACGGCATCGCGGGCGGAATGGCGACCGCCACGCACATCGGCACGTTCTTCCTCTGCGGCTGGTTTCTGCTGCCGTGCCTGACACAGAACGACATTACCGTCAAGCTCCTCGGGCTGACCGCGCCGGCCATCTCCGAGGCCACGCGCGCGTGGAATGCGGGCGCCTGTAACGCTTTGGCTTTCACTGTTTCCAACACCCTCTGTTATATTCTAAACCGGCTGTTTGTTTTCAAGCCTGGAAAGCACCACTGGGTTCTCGAGTTTCTGCTTTTCTTCGCGGTCTCGGGCGTCAGCATGGTGATCGGCACCGTGATTCAGACGTTCCTGATCACGCACCACGGCGTCCAGACCACCCTGGCCTTCGGCGCGAACATCGTCTGCGCGCTGTTCATCAACTACGCCATGCGCAAGTTCGTGATCTTCAAGGGGTGAGGTTGAAGAGAGAGTTAGTGGTCATTAGTCAATAGTCATTAGTCAACAGTCATTGGTCATTAGTCATTGGTCATTAGTCATTGGTAATAAGCATGGGTCATTAGCAGGGAGTTGAACCCGCGACATGATTTGAGGACTGGTTCTTTCACAGATCATTCTGACTCCGGCTTCCTGGCGGTTCTTTGTTCTAAGGCCAATGACCACAGCTATTAACCGCTGACCACTGACCAATGACTATTGACCAATGACCGCTCTCACATGATGCTCAGCGCGTCCACGTCGACCGACACGGTCACGTTCGGCGGCAGCGGCTTCCGGGACATCACATCGCGCAGCGGGCGGGTCATCGCGCGCGTCGTCTCAGACCTCATCAACACCTGGTAGCGATAGAGCCCCTTGGCTTTCGCCAGCGGCGCGGGGCAGGCTTCGGAGACGATCACGGCGGCACGGAGTGCTCGCCCTACCGGGGTCGCGGAGAGTTCGCGCGCGTAGGCCTCGGCACAGAACGCCACCTTCTCCTCCGATTCGCCTTTGAAGGTCAGGCATACCAGATGGGTGTAGGGCGGATACCCGCCTTCCTTCCGCTCGCTCAGCTCCTGCCGCGCGAACGGCGCGAACCCTTCGTCGCCCGCCGCCGCGCGCACCGCCGGATGTTCGGGCGAATACGTTTGCACATACACCTCGCCCGGCAGCTCGGCGCGGCCCGCGCGGCCCGACACCTGCGCCAGCAACTGGTAGGTGCGCTCGGCCGCGCGGAAGTCCGGCATGTGCAGACTCATGTCCGCCGACAGGACGCCGACCAGCGTCACGTTCGGGAAGTCGAGCCCCTTGGCGATCATCTGCGTCCCGATCAGGATATCCGCCCGTCCGCTCTTGAAGATCGACAGCAGTTCGTCGTGACTGTGTTTGCGTGCCGTCACGTCCGCGTCCATGCGCAACACGCGCGCCTGCGGGAAGCACTTCTGCAGCGCCAGTTCCACGCGCTGCGTGCCGAACCCCGCGTATTTAAAGGCCGGATCGGCGCACGCCGGACAGGCCGCAGGCACCGTCTTCCAGCCGCCGCAGATGTGGCAGCGCAAACAGGAGTCGGCCTGGTGATACGTGTAGGAGATGCTGCATTCGCCGCACGATGCGGTATAGCCGCATTTGGGGCAGACCAGCGCATTGGCGTACCCGCGCCGGTTGAGGAAGAGAATCGACTGCTCGCCGCGCTCCAAGCGCAGTTTGATCGCCTCCAGCAAGACGCCCGAAAAGATCTGGATGTGCCCGGCCTGAGAGGTCTCGATCCGCATGTCCACCACATGCACGCGCGGCATGGGACGATCTGAAACGCGCTTGGACAAGGTGGCCAACCCGTACTTCTTTTTCTCGACGTTGAGCCATGTCTCCATGGCCGGCGTGGCCGTTCCCAGCACCACCGCACACTTTTCCAGCAGACCGCGCATGACGGCCACGTCGCGCGCATTGTAGCGCGGCGTCTCATCCTGCTTGTAGCTCGGCTCGTGCTCCTCGTCCACTACGATCAGCCCAAGATTCTTCACCGGGGCGAAAACGGCGGAGCGCGGCCCCACCACCACCACCGCCTCGCCCGTGCGGATGCGGTGCCACTCGTCGAAACGCTCGCCTTCGCTCAGCGCGCTGTGCAACACCGCGATGCGGTTGCCGAAACGCGAGGCGAAACGCTGCACGGCCTGCGGCGTCAGCGCGATCTCGGGCACCAGCACGATCGCCCCGCGCCCCCGCTCAAGCATCCGGGCGATGGCCTGCAGGTAGACCTCTGTCTTGCCGGAGCCTGTCACGCCGAACAGCAGGATCGGTTTCGGCGCCAGCGGCACCGGACCCGATCCTGCTGTCGAGTTAGGAGTTAGAAGGGAGGAGGGAGGAGTTAATACGCCGCCGTCCGACTCCTCATTCCTAACTCCTAACTCCTCCTTTCTCATCCCCACTTCCACCGCTTTATTAATTGTGTCCAGAGCCACGGCCTGCTCGGGCATCAAGGGAAGCGGTTGGGTGGGGATGAGGGTGCGATTTGCGAGTGGGTCGCGCCGCATCTGCCGCTTCTCGATGGTCGCGGCACCCTTGGCCGCCAGCGCTTTGAGCGTCGGCGGCGTGCAGGCGAACTCGCGCGTCAGCGCGTGCAGCCAGCCGCCTCCTACGCGGCGCAAGCCCTCGAGAAGTTCCGACTGGCGCTTGGTCAGCTCGAACGCGCCTTCGGCCGGCGCGACGAAGAGCTGCTCCTTGGCCCGCATGTCCGTGTTGCGCACGGCTGCAGGGAGCGCGCAGCGCAACGTCAGCTCAAAAGGCGCGCAATAGTAGTCGGCCATCCAGCGCGCGAGCGCGATCAGCGGCGGCGAGAGAAAGGGGACGTCGTCTTCCAGTGCGAGAACTGAGCGGAGACGGAGGTCAGGGGCCGGAGATCGGAGGTCGGATTGGGAAAAGAAATCGGGTTGCGTGCTACCGCTTGCCCCCGCCGATCTCCGCTCTCCGATCTCCGACCTCTGATCTCCGATCTCCACCACATACGCGTCCACCGTGCGTCCGCCGAACGGCACGGAGACCCGCTGTCCGATGCAGATGCGGGGCGCGAGCGCCTCCGGCACCGCATAATCGAACAGCCGGTCCGCCGAAATCTCTGTGGCCACACGGACGATCATCCGACTCCAACCCTCTCAAAAAAAGAAGGGAGCGGCAAGCCGCTCCCTTACAGAAAAACGTGCGAACCGCTTAACGCTTACTGCGGGTTCACGGTCCCGTCTGGCGTCAAATACACCAATTTGGCTGTTGAGGATCCCGCCACCTCCGTTGTGAACGCCTGATTCTGGTAGACCACGTTCAGTGTCGCATACTTCGACCGGGCCTTGAAAACGCCGCCGCCCTTGCGGACCATCACGAAAGCCTTGTTCGAGAAAGGCGCCTTATACGTTGATGACCACGTTAAGGCGGTAGTCACCGAACCATCCGTAAGAGTCGCTTTAAGACCGCCGGCATCGACGTTCCGCGTCACGAGAATCGGGATGATGTCCTCCATCTCATCGCGCACGTTGCCCGCAATCGTCCACATGTTGTTCTCCTTCGTCAACTCGGCGGTGCCCGACTTGGCAGCGACGCCCGCGCCCGCCAGTTTGGAATAGTCGAAACCCGCAACGTAGGGGCTCCACGTCGCTGTACCGACATTCGCTCCGTCGTAAAGCGCGTAGAAATATTTCGAGCTATCCGCGAACGTCTGGGCGGCAATATCCGTCGAGGCGGAGCCCGTCGCAGCACCCGCATCTTTCTCCGTCTTGGGCCACACGTTGCCGAGGCCCAGCGGCTCGCGCTCGGTGTTGGCGCCGGTGATGGCGACGTAGATGTCACGTCCGCGCGTGCCGACAGCCGTCATATTAGCCTGCATCACCGCGTTCGAGATAGCCGGGAACAATGCCGACGCGAGAATGCCCAAAATACCGATCACGACGAGCAACTCGACAAGCGTAAAACCCTGATTCTTGGCAGATGTCATTGGAGTCTCCTTAGGTGCAGGCCGGTCACGGACTGCCTTCCCTCATTTGTTAACCATTATTTTGCCACCATAAGCGCAAGAGGTCAAGCATGGTTGGTAAGAAAATCAAATTGGTCATTGGTCATTGGTCATTGGTCATTAGTCATTGGTCATTGGTCATTCGACAGAGAGTTGAAACCGCGGCGCAAATTGACGACTGGGTACTTTCTCAGGTCATCCTGTCTCCGGACAATTGACCACTGACTAATGACTAATGACTAATGACCACTGACTAATGACCAATGACCAGTCGCTTCTTTCGGCTTTTC
>CAYSXF010000247.1:0-6456 GCA_964434815.1 uncultured Lentisphaeraceae bacterium | reverse complement strand
AGATTTCTGCCTGTCTCGTGGGCTCGGAGATGTGTATAAGAGACAGCTTGTTTTCCCGACGAACGGTGTTTACGCGTTGGCGTTCCAGTTCGGCCCTCGGTATTATAATGCCGTATGGTACACCAACCATGTCATTCGGGTGCGCATGGACGGCAACCTCCTCGACACGCTGACCGTGACCAATCTCGTGTTCGCGCAGCGCCAGGTGCCGCTCGGCCAGATGAGCGCAGGGACGCATGCGCTCCGCTTCGAGGGCTCGGCTGAGCTGCCTGCGCCGAGCAGCGACCCCTGCACGCTGATCGACGATGTGCGGGTGACGGGCACCTCCAACGTGAGCGGAGCGAACGCCCTTTCAAGCGACAAGAGCGTGCTGCGGGTGCTGAGCGGCGCGCGTATGGAACTGGATTACGCCGGGTCTTTCTCGGTCGGCACGTTAGAGATCAGCGGTGTTGCGTATCGCGGCGGATACTACGGCGCGTCGACGCATCCGGCCGTTTTCAGCGGCACGGGACTTATCCACGCAAAGCAGGGCGGCACACAGATGATCCTGCGGTGAACTCCGCAACGGACTTGCTTCCGGCCTTTCGGATGGGGTAAACTTCCAAGATATTCATCCTCATCCGAAAGGCTTTTTGACATGATGCTCAAACCGTTCTTCTTCCTTTTCGCCGCCGCGTATCTATTCGCGGGCTGTGCCGTGTCTGCCGCCGAACCCGCGCACAGCCTCTTCGGCGACAAGGTCTGCCTGCGCGGCACCTTCAGCAACTCGCGCCTGGCATTCGAGCGTACAGGCAAGGGAACGGTGGCCTTCCTCGGCGGGTCGATCACTGAGATGAACGGCTACCGCCCCATGGTGTGCGAACTCCTGCAAAAGCGTTTTCCGAAAACAGTCTTCACGTTCATCAACGCGGGCATTTCCTCCACATGTTCGACCACCGGCGCGTTCCGGCTCGGCACGGACGTGCTCGGAAAGGGCGCGGTCGACTTGCTCTTTGTGGAGTTCGCGGTCAACGACGATCAGGACGGGCACCATTCCCGCGCCGAGTGCATACGCGGCATGGAGGGCATTGTGCGCCACGCGCGGCAGGCTAATCCCGGAATTGATCTTGTGATGACCTTCTTTGTGAACGAAGCGATGCTGAAAACGCTGCAAGGGGGGCAGGTGCCGCTGACCATCGAGGCGCACACGGCTGTGGCCGACTATTACAAGGTGCCAACGATCAATCTGGCGAAGGAGGTTGCAGATGAGATCACGGCTGGCACGCTTACGTGGGGGCAGTATGGCGGCGTACACCCGGCACCGTTCGGTAACGCGATCTGCGCCCGGATGATCGACGAACTCTTCAGCCGCGCGTGGCCCACGGCGCTGGCGATGGAGGCTTCCGCCGTGCCCTGCTTGGTGCCGCTGACGCCGCTCGACCCGCAGAACTACGGCGCGGGGCGCTTCATCAGTCCAACCGAGGCGAAAATCAAGCAGGGGTGGACGCTGGGCGTGCCGGAGTGGAAGAGCCTTCCGGGCGGCAAGCGCGAACGCTTTACCGCGCTTCCGATGCTGTGCGCGACCGAGGCGGGCGCGGAGCTGACGCTGGCGTTCGAGGGCCTGTCCGTCGGCGCTTACATCGTGGCCGGGCCTGACGCCGGTATCGCCGAAGCCAAGGTCGACGACGGCCCGTTCGTGCGGGTGAACCTCTGCCACGCGTACAGCAAAGGCTTGCACTATCCGCGCACGGTGATGCTGGGCACGGAGCTTCAGCCGGGACCGCACGCGCTGACCTTGCGCATGGCCTCCGAGACACAGAGTGCGGGCCACGCCATGCGCATTATGCAGTTCGTTGCGAACTGAAACAGAAACGCCACCCGCTACGCGAGGTAGGGGGTGGCGCAAACGCATTCCGAACTAAAAGCCTAACAGTCTAAACGGCTAATCGTCTTCCGCGTGTTACTCTTCGAGTTGGGCGGCGATGGAGTCGTCGATTTCCATGTTGGTGTAGACGTCCTGCACGTCGTCATGCTCTTCCAAAGCAGCAACGAACTTGTTGACCGCCTTGGCGACGGAGACTTCTTTCACGGACACGGGCGTGAGGGCGACCAAGCCGACCTGGGAGTTCTCCTGGTCAAACTTGATGCCAGCCGTTTCGAGGGCCGAGCAGACTTCCGAGAACGAATTGGGATGGCAGGTGACGGTGAAGCCGCCTTCTTCCGTGACCATGTCGTCGGCGCCTGCGGCCAAGACGACCTCCATGAGGCTGTCTTCGGTGACGCCGTCAGCGGCCGGAACCATGATGGTGCCTTTTCGCTCGAACCCGCGCGAGACGGATCCCAGCCCGGAGAAGTCGGAGCCGTTTTTCTTGAAAATGTTGCGCACTTCGGATGCGGCGCGGTTCTTGTTGTCGGTGAGCACCTTGACCACGAGGCCGACGCCGCCCTGGGCGTAGCCCTCGTAGGTGATCTCTTCGAGGATGTCCGCTGCGAGTTCGCCCGTGCCCTTTTTGATGGCGCGGTCGATGTTGTCGTTCGGCATGTTGACGGATTTGGCCTTGGCGATCAGGGTGCGCAGGGTGGGGTTGCTCCCGGGGTCTCCGCCACCGCCCTTGGCCACGATGGTCATTTCCTTGGCGATTTTCGAGAAGATCTTACCGCGCTTGGCGTCAGCCGCGCCCTTCTTGTGCTTGATGGTTGCCCATTTACTATGACCGCTCATCGTCTACCTTTCAGCCGCACCCGCGGTGCGGCGTGTT
This sequence comes from uncultured Lentisphaeraceae bacterium, assembly GCA_964434815.1. GTDB lineage: Bacteria > Verrucomicrobiota > Kiritimatiellia > RFP12 > UBA1067 > CAYSXF01. The sequence goes on along the minus strand of CAYSXF010000247.1, from coordinate 3,718 downwards.
TCACTCTACACTGCTTTGCGCAGGCGCGGTGTGATCCGCTCCCACGGCGCCTTCTCCTGCCGGCATGGTCTGCCCCAGCAGGTCGGCGGGCGCGTCGCCTTCAAACTCCTGTATCCATCCGTTCTCGAAGCCGAGATCACCGGCCGCCTCGGTGAGGAGCGCGTACTCCTTCTCGCGAACGGTGCGATCCCAGCCCTGTAGCGTCGCCGCCCGGTACACCGGCGTGTACTGCGACATCACGCTGATGTGTACCTCGGTGCCGACGTTCTTCGCGAGCCATTCGAGGTTGGAAACCGCCTCGGAAACCCGTCCCGGCAAAGCCAGCAGGCGGCAGATCACGCCCCGTCTGGCGATACCATCCGCATCGGTCTCCAAAGGCCCTAAACGATTCCAGAGCCAAAGGAGCGCACGGCGCGACACGTCGACATACTGCCGCGCATCGGAACCGTCAAAGGCGGCTTCGGAAGTGGCGTATCGCAGGTCGATCAGCGCGATATCCGCCAATTCGCCGAACGTTTCCAAAGTCTCCGTTGTCTCAAAACCCGACGTATTATACACAAATGGCAGTGAGATTCCAGCGCGAATTAAGGGGGCGGCCGCCTCGCGGATTTGTGGCAGCCAGGGGGTCGGCGAGACGAGGTTCCAGTTGTGGCAGCCCTTTTCTGCGATGCCCCTGAAAATGTCGCGGAGCGCGCCGACCGGAATGTCGTCGCCCTGGTTCGCCTGGCTCCACGGGTGATTCTGGCAATAGACGCAGCGCATCGTGCAGTGCGAAAAGAAAACAGTACCCGACCCGCGCGTGCCGCTGACGGGGGGCTCTTCGCCGAAATGAGGACCGAACCGGAAGACGCGCGGCAGCACGCCGGCCTTGCAGTACCCGGTCTGCCCCGCAAGCCGGTCGATGCCGCACGCGCGCGGGCAGAGGCGGCAGGCGCGGAGAGGGGAGAGGTCGGAGGTCGGAGGTCGGAGGTCAGTGGAGGTCATTGGTCATTAGTCATTGGTGTAGGGGCGGATCTGCGTGTCCGCCCTTACGTCACAGGTTCACCGGCAGGATGTCGCCTTTGCCGAAGGGCGAGAGGTCTCGGAGTTTGCGCACGATCTTGGGCATGTGCTCGAGCACGTAGTCCACCTCGGGCTCGGTGTTGTAGCGGCTGAGCGAGAAGCGCACCGAGCCGTGGACTGCCGTGAAGGGCACGCCCATGGCGCGGATCACATGCGAGGGCTCCAGCGAACCTGCCGCGCAGGCCGAGCCGGTCGAGGCGCAGATGCCGAGGTCGCTCATGTGGTAGAGGATCGCCTCGCCCTCGATGTACTCGAAGCTCATGTTCGTGGTGTTGGGCAGGCGGTGCTCGCGGTCGCCGTTGACGCGCGTGTCGGGGCAGGTCGCGAGCAGGCCTTTTTCGAGCTTGTCGCGCAGGCGCGTCAGTTGGCGGCTTTCCTCTTCCATGTTGGCTGAGGCCAGCTCCACGGCTTTGCCGAGGCCCACGATGTAGGGCACGTTCTCGGTGCCGCCGCGCCGGCCGTTCTCCTGGTGGCCGCCGAGCATGAAGGTCTTGAGCCGCGTGCCGCGGCGCAGGTAGAAGATGCCGATGCCTTTCGGCGCGTGCAGCTTGTGGCCCGAAATCGAAAGCATGTCCACCGGCAGCTTCTTGACGTCGATGGGAATCTTGCCGGCGACCTGCACGGCATCGGAGTGGATCACCGCGCCGGCTTCCTTGGCCAGCTCCACGATCTTCTCCATGGGGAAGACCACGCCGGTTTCGTTGTTCGCCCACATGATGCTGACGATGGCGGGTCCGCCGCCCTTGAGCGCCTCGCGGTATGAGTCGAGGTCGAGCTGCCCCACGCCGTCCACGGGGATCTCGATCTCGCGGAACCCCATGTCCTTGAGGCGGCGGCAGGGGCCGAGGACGGCCGGGTGCTCCACGCGCGACGTGATGACCTTGGCATGCGGGCCGAGCAGTTCGGCGGTGCCGTGGATGGCCATGTTGTCGCTTTCGGTGCCGCAGCTCGTGAAAATAATTTCGGAAGGTTCGGCGTTGATGAAAGCGGCGATTTTCTCCCGTGCCGCCTTGATGTGTTTAGCGACCTGGCCGCCAAAGGCGTGCATGCTGGACGGGTTGCCGTAGAACTCCGTGAAGAACGGCATCATGGCGTCGCGCACTTCGGGTGCCACGCAGGTCGTGGCGTTGTTGTCGAAATAGAGGGTTTTCATAGCTGTTATTCGCCTTCCTCAACGACGGTGATGGCGGGGTCGACGAACTCGCGAAGTTTCGCCTCGATGAAGTCCTGGCGGGTGAAGGCGGCTGAATGGCAGCCGGCGCACATGCCGCGGAAGGCGATGGTCACGCGGTCGCCCACGATGTCGAGAAGCTCGATGTCGCCGCCGTCCTTCTTGAGCTGCGGCCGGATCTCGCGGTCGATGATCTCCTCGATGAGTTTGATCTTCTGGAGATTGGAGAGCTTCTTCGGCAGCTTATCCGCTACAGTCGGAACCTGAGGGGCCTTCGCGTCACGGATGGAGTCAATGATCTTTTGAATGTCGTCTTGGCACATGCCGCAGCCACCACCCGCCTTGCAGAAGTTGGTGACCTCGTCGACGGCGGTGAGACTGTTCTCGGTGACCACGCGGCGGATCTCGTTTTCGGAGACGCCGAAGCAGGTGCAGACAATGTGATCTTCAAGGTTCTTGATCATGGTCTCTCCTGTGCGGTAGTTGTGGATGGCGGCCTCGAGCGCCTCGCGTCCCATGACCGAACAGTGCATCTTCTGGTCCGGCAGGCCGCCGAGGAAGCTGGCGATGTCCTTGTTCGTGATCTTCTCGGCCTCTTCGATCGTCTTGCCGACGACCATCTCTGTGAGAGCTGAGGAGGAGGCGATGGCGCTGGCGCAGCCGAAGGTCTGGAACTTGACGTCCGCGATGCGTTTGTTGGCGTCGAGCTTGAACATCAGCGTGAGGGCGTCGCCGCACGCGAGCGAACCGACCGTGCCGGTGCCGTCCGGGCTCTCGATTTTGCCGACATTGCGGGGGTTGCGGAAATGATCCATCACTTTTTCGCTATAGTTCCACATGGCAGGGCCTCCTTGGTCTTGAAAACGTTCTATTCTAGCACGCTGGGAGAGGTTAAGAAACAGCGAAAACAGGCTCGCAAACTGTTCATCAAAAAAGAGAATTGACGGCCACCCTGTTTTATTTGTAGATTTCTAATATAACTGAAGGCCGATTTTTGGTTTATGAATTCAATCGTGACCCGATGCGCTCAGGGTATCGCCAGACTGGCATACTGGGTTTGCTAGGCATCCGGTAACTTGCGAAAGAACTTATGAATACGTGCCGTTCACTGCTTCTCTCCTGTGCCGTTTTGGCGTTGTCGGAATTGACCAGCGTGGCCGATGGCGGGACGCCTCCCTTCACAACCACCCAGCCGGTCAGCGGCGACACCGGACGCCCATCCGACTATACGGCGAATCTGGCGGGCCGGATCGGAACGGCGGCCGGCCCCGTCGTTTGGACGAACTTGAGCACGGGTGTTAAGGGAGCATCCCCAGGGGTTTTCGCGCTGGCGCAGTCCGTGCGCGGCGACGTGTTCGCCTTGGGCTGTTTCACGAATGCGGGCGGCGTCGCTGCGAACGGCATTGCGCGATGGAACGGCAGCGCGTGGATGAACTTGGGAGCGGGCCTGAACATTACTAATTCCAACTTTGGAGCGCTGGTCCC
>CAYSXF010000246.1:0-6480 GCA_964434815.1 uncultured Lentisphaeraceae bacterium | reverse complement strand
TGATTGACCTGCTGGGTCCGTGGTACCGACCGACCGGCTGGCCACGCATCTGGTGGAACCTGAATATCGAGATCGCCTACTCGCCCATCTACACCGCGAACCACCTCGAACTGGGCGAGTCCTTCACGCGCTTCTTAGACGCCAAGCGCGGCAACTTCGTCAGAAACGCCAAGGAAATCTGGGGCTTCGACGGCTGCGCCACGGTGCCGCACACGACCGACTACGAAGGTCTGCGCGGCGACGGCACCTGCGCCCCCCAGAACTACATCAACCCCGGCGACTTCACCTGGGCGCTGTTCAACTACTGGCAGCAGTACCGCTATTCGATGGACGAATCGCTGGTGACGAACCAGACCCTGCACGCGTTCTACCCCTTGCTGAAGGGCAGCGTCAACCTCTACCTGCATCTGCTTAAGCCCGGCGAGGACGGCAAGCTCCACCTGCCGCGCCTGCATTCGCCGGAATACTGCCACGACGGCGACGTGGACAACAACTACAACCTCTCCCTGCTGCGCTGGGGCTGCACCACCCTGCTCGATCTGAACGCACGCTACAGCTTCAACGATGCGCAACGGCCTGAATGGGAGCGCGTCCTGCGCGACCTCGTCCCCTATCCGCAGAACGAGAATGGCTTCATGATCGGCGCGACCGTGCCCTTCGCCCACTCGCACCGTCACTGGTCACACCTGCTGATGGTCTGGCCGCTGCGCATGCTGTCCGTCGAGCAGCCTGACAACAAGGCTCTGGTCGAAAAGACCATGAACCACTGGCTGACCGTGGACGGCGGCCGCGAGATTTTCGGCTGGTCGAGCGCTGCCGCCTCGCTGCTCTACTCCTCCATGGGCAATGGCGAAAAGGCGCTCGAGCACCTCCGCGCGCATCACAACAACAAGCGCTTCGTCATGCCCAACACCATGTACATCGAAGGCTCGCCGGTCATCGAGTGCTCGCTGTTCGCGGCCAAGGCGCTGCAGGACATGCTGCTCCAGAGCTGGAGCGACCGCATCCGCATCTTTCCCGCCATGCCAGCGGAATGGAAAGAGGCGGCGTTCCATGACCTGCGGGCCGAGGGAGCCTTTCTGGTCAGCGCCGCGCGCCGAGACGGTAAGACCCGCTGGGTCAGGATCAAAAGCCTGGCCTGGTCACCGTGCAGGGTGCGGCCAAGCTTCGAAGGCGCGTTCTCCCTTTTGCCCCCTTCCGTGAACATGCGCGAAGTCGAGCCTGGCCTCTTTGAACTCGGCCTGGTCAAGGGCCAGGAAGTGATCCTGCGCCAAGACGCAGGCGGCATCCCGCCAGAAGTTACTGCCTGCCCGCTACCGCAGAAGTCGTTCAATTTCTTCGGCGTCAAAGATCTGAAAAAAGGCCTGATCCGGTGCCTCTCCACGGGCAGACCGATCCGCGCATCGAGCGAGTGGGGCTCTGGTTTCGACGCTGCAAAGGCCTCGGATGACGATCCTGCGACGCGTTGGGGCGCGGCACCCAACAGCCGCAGCGGCTGGCTGGAGATCGACCTTCAGAAAGAGCAGCGCATCGGCGGCGTCGAGGTTTGGGAGATCAACTTCCCTCGCGTGCAGTCTTTCTCAGTCGAGGTTCAGCAGGGCGAAACCTGGCGCGAAGTCGTTCATGGCACCACGATCAACGGGCAGAAAACAATTCCCTTCGCTCCAGTGATTGCCCGACGCGTGCGCCTCACGATCCACGAGGCCAGCGAGGTTCCAACACTCGAAGAATTCCGCGTCCTGGCACCTGCGCCGGCCCCGACAAATTAGGTGATCACCCTTGACATCATCAAGGCGTAGGGGCAAAATGTAAAGTGTAAGGCTATAGATGGCAAATTCCATCTCAACTTTTGCGATCTGTTGCCCGTGTTCCGCTAATAAGGAAGGGGAATACGATGAAAGGAAACCAGATCACGACTGATCACTGCGTATCGCTCGCAGCCAATCAGCCTCACAAGGAGGTCACAATGGAAAAGAGAGCATGGCTCCGGATTGCCGCAACAAGTGCGCTTTTCGGAGTTTTCTTAGTCGCAGGCTGCCTCACGACTGAAGTCAGGCTGGGTGCAGGGGCTGCCAAGTTAAATGGCAACCTCAAATACTCGGCGAGCGGCCAAGTTCTCTGCATGTGGAACGGTTCAGATCAGTACCCAACCTGGACCGCAACGATACCTGAAGCAGGGGATTACGAAGTCGCTATCAACTATGCATGCCCGACCGAATACTCAGGGACCCCAATCGCGGTCTCGATCGGGAATCAGACGCTGACGGCGAGGGTGAACGGAACAGGCAGCTTCGGGAACTTCATTACCGAAACAGTCGGCCATGTTAAGCTGCCGGCTGGAAAATATGAAGTGAAAGTGCAACCCACTAGTAACCCTCAAAAATGGGTCATGGATCTCAACGAAGTCCTGTTGACAAAAACATACAAGTGATGCGCCAAATAATTGCCCGTTGGATCTCAGACGCTAGGAACGCCTGTGTCTGAGGTCCGACAGGTATGTTCCAGCCTCAGCTTACAGTGTTTCACCGTAGCGCCAGCCCTCACGGGCGGGCTCGCGGATAAGCGTGTCGAGTTCAGGCATGCCCTTGACCTTCATGCCCGCGGCGTCCCACTCGACGGTCTTGTTGATGCGCTGCGCCAGCGCGCCCAGCAGCACCATCTCGGTCAACGGCGAGGCGTACTCGAAGTTCGAACCCGGCAGCGGCCCGTCGCCTTTGATCGCGCGGTACCACTCCTCGATCGGCCCATTGCCTACGTCCGGCAAGCGCGGGATCTTGGACAAGGTTGGCTTGAGCTCCATGAACCGCGCATTCGGCTTGAGCTGCGGACTGGTCGGGCGCATGCCGGCCGCGTAAAGCGTCTCCTTCGTGCCCTCCATGTACATGCCTCCTTCCTTCTCCAGAGCCATGTCCGCGTCCCACCGTTTCGGCTTGGGAACCTCACGTTCCCGCTCGTACCATTTGAGCGTCACTGGCGGCTTTGTGCCGCGCGCGGCAAAATGATAAGTGACGATTGAACTCATGGAAATGTAGCCGGGACAGGGCGGCTCTTTGCGTTCGATCTCGACTTTGTCGGGCGAGCCCAAGCCCAGCGCCCAGAACGGCGCGTCGAACGTGTGGCAGCCGATGTCGCCCAGCGGACCGCAGCCGAAGTCCCACCAGCCGCGCCACTTCACCGGCACGTACTCAGCGCTGTAGGGGCGCGAAGCCACCGGCCCTTGCCACACGTCCCAGTCGAGCGTCGCCGGCGCAGGCCCCGTCGCGATGGGATAAGCCTTGGGCGGGATGAACCACGGCGGGTTCGGGCGGTCCGTCCAGGTGATCACCTCGCGCACGTCGCCGATCACGCCCGCATCGACCCACTCCTTGATCCGCCGCATGCCGGGGAAGGTGTGGCCCTGGTTGCCCATCTGCGTGATCACCTTGTAGTGCTTGGCCGCCTTGGCGAGCGTGCGCACCTGCCAGATGTTGTGCGCCAGCGGCTTCTGCACGAACACGTGCTTGCCGCGCTCCATCGCCGCCATCGCCGCTGCGAAGTGCGTGTGGTCCGGCGTTGAGATCGCGACCGCGTCGATCTCCTTGCCGAGCTTGTCGAGCATCACTCTGAAATCCTTGAAGCGCGGCACGCCGGGGTACTTCTTGAAGGTTCCCGCGGCCCGCGCGTCGTCCACGTCGCACAGCGCGACCATGTGCTCTTTCGCAGCCTGATCCGTCGCGTAGCCGCCCATGCCGCTCACGCCCACCACCGCCACGTTCAGCTTCTTGCTGCCCGCCGTCTCAGGGTTACCGATCGCAAACCGCGGCAGCACGAAGGCCCCCGCCGCCACACCAGCAGCTCCGAGAAATCCGCGCCGATTGATCTTCGCCATACTCACTCTCCTTCGTTGAACACATGATCGCGTTGCAATAAACGTCGCATAACCGCGCGAGCAGATCAAGCTTTCCCTGCCTATCCGACACGCTGCAGGCCTCCTGTGTCCAGCCCGTAAACCAAACGGGCAGCTTCGGTGAAATCCTGCGGCAGCATGTCCTGCAGGTCGAGCCTGATTCCCGAAGGCAAGTGGAGGTCAATGCCTGTGGAGGTCAGCATCAGGCGCGGATGGCCCAGCCGCCGCGCGGGATCTCCGTACCGCATATCGCCTGCGATGGGATGGCCGATGCTATAGAGGTGCACGCGGATCTGGTGCCGCCGTCCCGTGAGAGGGAAGACCCGCACCAGCGAAAAAAGGTCGCTCCGGCTCATGACCTCGTAGTGCGTCTCGGAAAACTTGCCGCTGACGTCATCCACACCCATACGCCCCGAGCCAAACTCCCGGATCGGGCGGACGATGCATCCGCGGTCGGCTTCCACCTGTCCGTGCGTCACAGCCAAATAGGTCTTGTGTACCTCGCGCGTTTCGAACGCGGTGTTGAGGACACGGTGCGCCTCCGCCGTTAGAGCGTAGAGGATCACGCCGCTGACCTCTTTATCGAGGCGGTGGACGGGAAAAACGCGCCTTCCCAACTGATTCGCCAACATCGCGCTGAGGCAGGCCTCGTCGCCGCCACGCTCAGGCACAGCCGCGACGCCGGAAGGCTTCATCACGGCCAAGCAATCGTCGTCCCGATAGAGAATGTTGATCATGGCAAGTCCCGCAACGGCCAACACAGATGGCTGCGATTAACATCAGGAACGAGCCACGCAAACGCTAAGCCCGTTACGCTCTGAACGCCGCGAGCGCGCCGAAATCGAGCGTCGCAAAATAGTCGGCCGGCGTCTCCGCACGGCGGATCTTCGCGACGCTGGCGTCTTCGCGCAGCAACAGTTCGGCCGAGCGCAGCTTCCCGTTGTACTGGAAGCCCATGGCAAAACCGTGCGCGCCCGCATCGTGGATCACCACCAGGTCGCCGGGATCGAGTTTCGGCAGCAGGCGGTCGATCGCAAACTTGTCGTTGTTCTCGCAGAGCGAGCCGGTCACATCGTACTCCGTGTCGCAAGGCAGCCCTTCCTTCGCGGGAACGGAAATGTGGTGGTACGCGCCGTAGAGCGCCGGCCGCATGAGGTTCGCCATGCAGGCGTCGAGTCCCGCATAGGTCTTGTACGTTTCTTTGATGTGCCGCACGCGCGACACCAGGTAGCCGAACGGCCCCGTGACCATGCGCCCGCACTCCATGTAGAGCTTGAGCGCCGGATGTCCCTTGCCCAGAATCCGTTTCTCGTAAGCCTGCCGCACGCCGTCGCCCACGCGCTCCAAATCGACCGGAACTTGCTCGGGGCGGTACGGAATGCCGATGCCGCCGCCCATGTTGACAAACTCGAAGGTAATGCCAAGCTCGCGCGACAGGTCGGCGACAAGATCAAAGAGGATCTCCGCCGTGTCGATGAAATACTGCGGGTTCAGCTCGTTGGACGCCACCATCGTGTGCAGCCCGAAGCGCCTGACGCCCTTCTGCTTCAGCAAACGGTAGCCCTTAAAGAGCTGATCGCGCGTAAATCCGTATTTGGCCTGCTCAGGGTTGCCGATGATCGCATTGCCGCCCTTGAGCGGTCCGGGATTGTAGCGGAAGCAGACCAGCTCAGGCAGTCCCGCGCACGCTTCGAGGAAAGGGATGTGCGAAATGTCGTCGAGGTTGATGATCGCGCCCAACGCCTCGGCCTTCGCAAACTCGTCGGCGGGGGTGTCGTTCGACGTGAACATGATCGCCTCGCCCGTCACCCCGATCTGCTCGGACAGCAGCAGCTCCGACAGCGAGCTGCAGTCCATGCCGAAACCCTCCTCCTTCAGGATCTTCATGATGAAGGGGTTGGGGCAGGCCTTGACCGCAAAATACTCCTTGAAGCCCGGGTTCCAGGCAAACGCGGCCTTCAGCCTCCGCGCATTGATTCGGATGCCTCTCTCGTCGTAGAGGTGAAAGGGTGTCGGGGTCGTCTTCTCGATCTGCTCGATCTGCGCAAGGGTGAAGGGCAGTGTTTTATGCGGCATGTCTGGGAACTCCAAAATGAAAAAGTGCTTCAGTATACCTTTTTACGCATTTTTTCCGCAATTGTTTTTGACACACACATCAGATCGCTCGAGACCGTGACCGGACGGCTGTCGGAAGCGACGGCGAACCAGTCAGCAGCGTCTGCAGGCAGCTTCGCTTCATAGGATGTGCCCGTCTTAGCCATGGGCAATGCCTGCCACACGCGCTTCATGACGTTGCTGTCGGCTTTGGCCCACCAGACGTCGACGTTCGTGAGCGGGCACGGCGCACTCACGGACACGCGCGCCACAAGCGGGTCTGCCGTCTTTTCAACGGTGACGTGCGGCAGCGGCTGACCTTTGCCGTTCAGATAATAATCGAAGTACGGCACCTCCATGGCCAGCCAGTTGGCCTTGCTACCGCTCGGCGTGGGAAAGGGCTGGAACGCCGTGGGCGTGAAGGGCTCCGCCTTCTCCTTCGGGAAGACCGTGCCTGTCTCTTATACACATCTGACGCTGCCGACGAATAGAGAGGTGTA
>CAYSXF010000245.1:0-6499 GCA_964434815.1 uncultured Lentisphaeraceae bacterium | reverse complement strand
CGAGCTTTCTGCCTGTCTCGTGGGCTCGGAGATGTGTATAAGAGACAGGGGCTGGAGCCTGAGGACGTGGCGAACGACGAAGAGGCGATCCAGAACATGCACGATCTGGGAGAGACGATTGCGTGGCTGCTGAAAAGTTTGGTCAAGGTGTGACGGACGGGCTCTCTTGCGTCCGCTTCAGTATCTCGGCCACTTTGGCTGCGAGATCCTTTTTCGTAAACGGCTTCTGGATTAAATAAGCGCCGGAAGACAGCATCTCGTGTTGGGAAATGGCGTCGGACGTGTAGCCGGACATGAACAGAAGTCCGATGTTCGGGTAGAGCAAGCGTATCCATTTGGCCAAGTCCCAGCCGGTCATCTCGGGCATGATCACATCGGTCAGCAACAGATGGATGTCGCCTGTCTGGGTTTCTGCCCAGGAGATGGCCTCACTCGGTAGACTTGCCGTCTGCACGCGGTAGCCTAAGCTCTCCAACATTCTCTTGCCCAGCTTCAGGATAGCAGGCTCGTCTTCCACAAGCAGTACGGTCTCATGATTCAGGGACAGCGTTTCAATCGGCTCCTTCGCCTGTGCCTGCCCGATCATTTCGAGGTGCTTGGGCAGGTAGATTCTGAAGGTGGTTCCGTGTCCGGTTTCGCTGCTGACAGTGACGATGCCACGGTTCTGTTTGACAATCCCATAGACGGTGGCGAGGCCGAGCCCTGTTCCCTTCCCGACGTTCTTTGTTGTGAAAAACGGCTCGAAGATGTGCTCTAGGGTCGTCTCGTCCATCCCGCAACCGTCATCGCTAAACGACAGCATCACATAGTCGCCCGGAACGGCGTCCGCGTTCTTGGCGCAAAACGCCTGATCAAAGGTTACGTTTCCGGTCTCGATGATGACTTCGCCCACGCCGCCGATGGCGTCACGGGCGTTGACTGCCAGGTTGACGAGAATCTGATCGATTTGGGTCGGGTCGATCTTGACCGTTGCATCACCGGCTCCCGGCTGCCAGCTAAGCTCGATGTTTTCGCCGATGAGACGCCGCAGCATTTTGAGCATCATCACCACGGTGTCGTTCAGGTCCAGCACCTTGGGCGTCACGGCTTGCTTGCGGGCAAAGGCCAGCAGTTGTTTCGTCAAGTCGGCAGAGCGCTCGGCGGCTTTTCGGATTTCCTGCAGATCCGAAAAGAGAGGCTGGGTCGGGTCTGTCTGGCTCAACGCCAGTTCGGTGTTGCCGAGAATCACGGCTAACATGTTGTTGAAATCGTGAGCGACACCCCCAGCCAGCCTTCCGACAGAATCCATCTTCTGCGCCTGCTGGAGTTGAGTGGACAGTTGCAGGTGTTCGGTGATGTCCCGCTTGACGGCCACATAGTTCACCGTGCTTCCGGATGCGTCGCGAACAGGCGAAATCGTTGCCTCTTCGGTGTAGAGCGTCCCATCTTTGCGCTTGTTGACGATGCGGCCTGCCCAAGTCTGACCACTGGTGAGGGTTTTCCAGAGGTTGCCGTAAAAGGCCGCATCATGTTGGCCGCTCTTGAGAATGCAAGGGTTTTGGCCGACCGCCTCGGCGCGCGTATAGCCGGTGATACGTTCGAAGGCGGGGTTAACGTACTGGATGGTTCCCGCAGGGTCGGTGATGACGACGACCTCGCTGGACTGCCCGATGGCCGCCATCAGCCGCTCTCTCTCGGACTCCGCTTGCTTGCGCGCCGTGGTGTCGCGGACGAAAACCAGGTGAGCGTCGCGGTTCTGAAACCGAATGGGCACCGCGGTGGTCTCGACGGGAACACGCGACCCGTCAAGACGCACGTATTCCTGGTCCATCAGCGGAACGGACTTCCCTGTAACGCGCTGCATCTGGATGCGTTCGCGAATGACCTCGTGGTACTCCGGAGCAATTCTATCCATGAGATTTGTGCCGAGCAGCTCCTCCGGACGTGACGCGCCGAAAAGTCGCAACATGGCCGGGTTGAGGTAGACGAACTGCCCGCCGCTCTGGACTAAGATAGCTTCGGGGGCACTCTCGATCAGAGACCTGAAACGTGTTTCGCTCTCACGCAGTGCGTCTTCTGTCTGCTTGCGTTCGTTGATGTCGGCGAGCACGCCATCCCAAAGAATGGAGCCGTCTTCAAGCCGGTGCGGCGTCGATCGGGCCTGAAACCATTTGATCTCACCCGTGCTTGTCCGCTGGCGGAACTCGCATTCGAACAGTGTCATGTCCCGCGCCGACCGCTTCTGGGCATCGTCGATGCGCGGCCGATCCTCTTCGACAATGAGCTGCCAGAAAACGGTTGGGTCGGCGAGCACGCTTTCCGCTGAGATTCCGAAAATACGCTCGATGCCGGCGCTCAAGTAGGTGTAGCGGGGCTGACCGCCGGATGGTATCAGAAGTTGATAGAGCACGCCGCCGGGGATGTTGTCTCCCAAGGTGCGCAGCCGGGTCTCGCTCTCTCGCAGCGCTTCCTCAGCCCGCTTGCGTTCTGTGATGGTGTCGAACACGGCGACGAAGAAGCCTTGCTTGGGGCTGTATGCCGAGATGTGGAACCACATTTTGAGAGTGCTCACATAGCGCTCGAACACTTCGGCCTTGCCGGTCGATGCCACACGGCCATAGATCTCGAGCAGTTCCGGATCGGCCTCGCAAATGCCGGGGATGGCTTCGGACACTTTTTTCCCGACAACGTCCTTCAGCCCCGTATGCGTTTCGAAGGCGCGGTTAACGCTGAGGTAGACGAAGTCGCACGGCACCCCGTCTTTGTAGAGCATGCGGCAGTAGGCGAGCCCGTTCAGCATGTTCTCGAACAGGGACCGGTGGGTCTCCTCGCTGGCGCTCAGCGCCTCCTGCGTGCGGGCATGGGAAAGGGCGACGGCTAGATTGTCAACCAGCCGTTCCCACAGCTCGATGGTCTGTAACGAGAAAGCGCCCTTAGCGCGGTTGTTTAGCTGGAGGAGACCCACGCGGTCTTCCCCCAAGCGCAGGGGAATGAGAGCGACGGATTCGTAGCCTTCTCCCGTGCAGCGGTTGCGGGAGCGGGCCAGCCTGTCCGCTTCGCTCGTACTGGCGAGAAGCTCCGTGGTGCAATTGGTCCAGAAGCTTCCGTGAGCCGTAAAAAAGGGCTTCGAAGGGTCAACCCGGCCGCAGAGCACATTGCCGCACATGCATTCGATCACGGGGTTCCCGGCGCTGTCGCGGGCCGGCTGTCCTGCAGAGTCGCGCTGGCACAGGTGATTCTCCGCAGCGACGAACTCGTCCGGAAATCCGCTCGCAAGATAGTAGGGATAGTCGTCGCCTTCCCTCAGCCGGAGGCCGACCGCATCGCATCCGGAGTTCTTCTGGAAGAAGAGCACAGACTTGCGGATCAGCTCGGCCGTCTCCGCGGTTTCGTTCACCAGCCGCAGGAATTCGATTGTGACTTCGCGTTCCAGCTCCGCGCGTTTCAGCTCGGCGATCCCTGCGGTGAGTGACCGGGTGCGTTCGGCGACCTGCCGCTGGAGCGAGCGGGACCATAGCAGCGCTCCGCCGAGAAGGAGGAGCAGCAGGGAGATGATGGCTAACGCATAAGCGCCATAGGTTCGGAGGCTTGCGCTCACTGTTTCGGCTTCATACGGGCCCAACCATTTGGCCTGAATATTCCTGTACTCGCCCGTCGCCTTGAGCGCGGCCAAGCCCTCTGAAAACTGCGACAGCAGCTCATCCTGTCCGTTAAGCACCGCATAGCAGGACTCGGCCGAAAGCACGGAGCGGTGAGAGACTCTCAGATTGCTCCAGCCGTTCTTCCCGGTCCAATAGAGGGCCGGCAACTTGGCAACAAGCGCACAGTCGCCCTTTCCAGAGGCGAGCAGGCGCAGCGCCTCCTCCTGAGTGGGCACGGCCACGAGCGGCTTTGCGTAGCCTTGCTTCACCGTCCAATCCTCCATGATGTCACCCGCCATGACGAGGATAGCCTTTCCTGCAAGCGCCTTCATGCTGGCGTGCGCTTGAGGACTGTCGCGCACAACGACGGCATATTGAATGACCGTGATCGGCGGCGAGAAGTCGAACTCCTTGTCTCTCTCGGCCGAGAAAAACATACCTTGCACAACGTCGACTTCCCCGTCCGACAGAGCTTTCCGAATAATTCCCGAGGTCCCTAGCCGGATGTCGACCGACAGGCCCATGCGGCGGGCGATGGCGCGAGTCAGATCCACGTTAAAGCCTGCTGGCTGGCCGTTCTGATCCAGGAATTCGTATGGAGGACAATGGCTGTCTCCGCCTACCACGATGCGGCTCTTCGTCCGTCCAAGCGACTCAATGGTTGAGAACCACTTGGCGTAGAGCGCGCGGAATGTGCCGTCAGCCATGATGATCGACAACCCTTCGTTGAGCGCGGCAAGCAGGTCGTGATCCCCTTTGCGTGTGGCGAAACTGTAACTCTGCGCGAAGTCTTTAAGCGGCGGGCCTGCTGTTGTGAGATTCTTAAGGCGGGCTTTCTGCATGAGTTGGAAGGCCAGCAGTTTCTGGATGACCACCGCATCGTGCTTGCCAGCGGACAACTCGCGGAGCGCGGCTTCGAACGACTGACTCGGCACAACAACGGCGCCGGCTTGAACTTGGCCCAGATATTCCTCGGCCATGTCGCCGCGAAGGACCGCAACCTGTTTGCCTTTGAGATCGTCTATGGAGTGGATGTTTTTGCAGTCCTGCCTGACTATGATCGCGCCGTGCAGGGTGAGATAGGGGAACGTGAAGTCATAGACAGCATCGCGCTCAGAGGTCCTTCCCATCAGCGGCAGCGCTTGCAGGCGTCCGTCGGCAAGCGACTGTTTCAGTTCCTGCCTAGGACCGGTCTTGAATTCGACATCACGGCCCACAGCCTTTAACGCAGCCCGAAGCAGCTCCACGGAAAAGCCGTCAGCATGCCCGTCTGCGGTGGCGATGCAATACGGCGGATAATCAGGCTCGCAACCGGAAAGGACGGGGTTTCTATCCCGATCAGTTACAGGGACTGCTTCACCGCGCGCCGTGCCGCACGCCAGAGCGGCAGACAGGAGTGCGCAGGCTAACGAGGTGTGCCTGCTGGTGCATGCGGTGGCAATGATCGTGCTGGAAGGAATGAGGATCGGGAGCAGGCTGCAACATTCGCGCAGAAAATGTGACTTTAGTCGCATATTTCAAAAAAGAATAAAACACCGGATCGGCAATGTCAACCCGTATGTGCCTGTGGTTGGTGGAAGCGCTTCAGAAGGCTATATCGAGGATAAGGGGGAGATGGTCAGAGCCGATGTCGGGGCCGAGTCGCCGGTCGAGAACACGCACGCCGTCGCTGTGGAAACAGTGGTCGAGCGGGATGCGGACGAATGGGAGGCTGGCCGTGGGCCATGTGAGCAGGGGGCCGCGGCCCTGTGCGCTGTCGTGCAGGCCGCTGGCCGCGAGGAAGTCGAGAAAATGCGCTGACCACGGGGTGTTGTTGAAGTCGCCTGTCACCACCAGAGGCCCATCGACTTTGCGGAGTGTTCGGGCGAGTTCCTGCGTGAAGCGGTTGCGCCCTTGCCACATGCACTCATTATAGGGTGCGAGCGTGTGTGTGCCGATGACGGTGAGGGTCTTGCCTCCGACGCAAATGCGCGCGTGTGAGGAGGGCGCGCGTTCGGGGTCATTCAGCAAGAAAATATCGGCTGAGAGCGCGTTGGCCTTGCAGAAGATGGCAGCTCCGAAGTTGTCTTCGCGGGGCTGTTCCGCATGAACGGGATACTGGTTCGTGAGCGAAGAGAGAGCGTTCAGCCAGCGGGTGTTCGGCTCCTGAAGGACGATGACGTCAGGGTTCTCTCTCGCGACGAGCGCGAGCAGGGCGGGCGCGTTGGTATTGCAGGTCAGGATGTTCGCCTGCAGGATGCGCAGGCGGGAGGGATTCTGCAGGAGCGGGTGCGTGCTGGCTCCCGAGGATGCGGGGAGAAGGAGGAGGATGACGGGGAACGCGTTGACAGCGGCGAAGGCGATGCTGGCGGCTGCGCGGCGGTGGCGGCGGGCGGCCAGTTCCAAGACAGCATACACAACGAAGCACACGGCAAGTTGAAGCTTGAAGTGGGTGCAAATTTCAAAGAACCACACATAGCGCCCCAGCAGACCGGCCAGGGTAAAAAGCACGCCGAGAAACGCGGCGGCTTCGGCGAGGCTTTGGAAGCGTTTGAAGAAGGTTGGCGTTTGCATGGCTGTTGGAAGGGGGCGACCCGCCGGTCGCAAGTACTTACGCGGTCAGGCCCGCGTGGCGCAGCAGCGGGGCGATGGAGGGGGCTCGGCCTCGAAACAGCCGGAAGACCTCGGCTGGATCAGTTCCGCCGCCCAGGGCGAGCAGGGTGTCGCGGAGCCGGAGGCCTGTGGTGCGGACGGCTTCGTCGTTATCGAGCCCCGCCTCCTCGAAGGCCGCGAAAGCGTCGGCAGAAAGCACCTCCGACCACTTGTAGCTGTAGTATCCCGCGGCATAGCCGCCGCCGAAAATATGGCCGAAGGAGCAGAGGAAGCGGTCTTCGGGCAAC
>CAYSXF010000244.1:0-6501 GCA_964434815.1 uncultured Lentisphaeraceae bacterium | reverse complement strand
GCGCGAGCGCCGACGGCGGCACCGCCAACACCGGGACGCCTTCTTTTTCAAGAATCTTCGGTTCAAGCGGTTTTCCTGCCACCAGCGCCTCGCGCAGAGCGGGCACGCCTGCCCCCCCGGCAAAAACAACGCCCATGCCCGTGATCGTCATTGCGCCTCTCCTGACCGGGCGATCACGAACGCCGCGTTGTTTCCGCCGAACGCTAAAGAGGTCGATATCGCATACCAGCGAATGATTGGAGTCACCTCAGCCAGAGGCGTAAACGGAATCGCCTCGTCGCGCGTCGCAAAACCGATGCTGGCGGGAATCCAGCCCTCGCGCAGGGACAGCGCCGTGAAGACCGCTTCGATGCCACCCGCAGCCCCCAGCGTATGCCCCGTGTACCCTTTGGTCGAAACCACGCGAGCGTCAGCACCGAACACGCGCGCCAGCACGCCGCCTTCGATCCGGTCGTTCTCCTTCGTCGCCGTGCCGTGCGCGTTGACGAAATCAATGACTTCCGGCCCGATCCCCGCATCCTTCAACGCCGCGCGAACCGCCGCCTCAAGCCCGAGGCCCTCCGGATGCGGCGCCGTCAGATGATGCCCGTCCGAAGCCGCGCCGAATCCCGCAGCGATGAGGTCTGTTTTCCAGCCGCGCCGCGCCGCGCTCGCGCCGCGCTCCAACACCGCGACGCCCGCGCCTTCGCCCAGATTGAGCCCCTGTCGGTCCCGGTCGAAAGGCCGGCACGGCTCGGGGCTCGTCACGCCCAGCGCGAAGAATCCGCTCGCAGGAATCGCACTCAGCTCATCAGCCCCGCCCGCCACGACAGCGTCGCACAGATCCGCCCGCAGCCACGCCATCGCCACGCCCATCGCGTCGGTCCCCGATGAGCAGGCGTTCACCACGGTCATCACCGGTCCCTCTGCGCGCAGCTCACGTGCGACCCGCTCGGACAGGCTTCCTGAAGCGAACCGCTCCGCCGCATCTAAAGCCGGATTGCCCGTCTTGCGGTAGTCCGCATAGAATGCGATGTCGTTCAACTGGCACGCAACGGTCGTCCCCAGGCAAACGCCCAAGCGGAAGCCCGGCGGAAGCGGACTCAGGCCCGCGTCTTCCAGCGCTTGCCGGGCCGCATGCATAGCCAGATGGAACGTGCGGTCTACAGCCGGAATGTCCTCCGCAACCGCAAACATCGGCAAGGCTACGGGAAGATCCGCGACAGGGCAGGGAACCAAAGGCGGACGGACAGCGGCCCGCAGCGTCCGCAACGACGACGCCACATCCACACCCGCAGCGGAAATCACGCCCAATCCGGTTATCGCGACGATGTCACTCATAGCGCTCGGCTAAAATCCTAGACGTGCGTCTTCTCGTAAATGTACTCGGCCAGCGAGTTCACCGATTGGAAGACCCGCCGTCCCACATCCATGTCCTTGATCTCAACGCCGAAATGCCGCTGCAGGATGACGACGATTTCGACGGCGTCCAACGAGTCCAGACCGATGCTGCCGCCGAACAGGGGCGCGTCGTCCTGGATCTGCTCGACCGTCACATCCTGAAGGTTCAAATTGTCGATCAGCAACACTTTGAGCTTCTGCCGGATCTCTGAAAGCTCGTTCTCCCGATTGTCCATATCGCTCTCCTCGCTCCTTTTGGTTACCTTATAGCCTTCATTATACCCAACCCGCCCATGTTCGGAAAGACCGGGATTCAAAAACTATTTCCAGATGTCTGAGAACAGGAAACTCTGGTAAGGATAGCGCTGGGTGAATTCCGCCAGCGCTTCCGCAAACGCGCAAACCCCTTTCCGCGATGATTGGCGGTCATCACGCGAAGGCGTGTCAAATAGCACCGCTTCGTTCCGATAGCTGGTCACGCCTGTCTTCGGAACAAACAGAGCGACCACCGGACACTGCGCCGCGCGCGCCACGGCGAAGGCGCTGACCGGGAAATGCGCGGCCTCGCCCAGAAAAGGCACATCGACAGTCTGCCCTCCATATGCGCGGTCGCCCATGATGGAAACGATCTCGCCCCGCTGCAGACGCGTCACCATCTCGACCACACACCCCGGCCCGGAGTCGGGAGGAATCACATGAAATCCGGCATCGTCGCCCCGCACATGTTCGCGCACGTCAGGCGTCTCCGCCTCGCGCATCAGCAGCGACACGGGGCGGTCGCCCGATAACTGCCGCAAATGGGGCAGCGCGAGTTGCCAGCCGCCCGCGTGCGCAAGAAGCAGGACAAAACCGCTTTTCGTTTCGTTAAGCCGCTGATAAACCTCCAGCAGCGAACGGCTGTCGAACTCGAACTCGCGCACCCCGGCGTTATACGCGTGCCGGTCAATCAGGCATTTGCCCTGACTGATGAACAGGCGGTACGCGGCCAAGCGCCGCGCCAAGAGTGACCGCCCAGGAAAACGATGCCTCACATATGCGTCTGCGCCTGCCACCGCGGTCCGGTCAAAAGCCGCATAATACGCACAGACGAAATAGAGCAGCCCGTAGGCTCCGCGCAGCCCTGTCAGCCGCAACGCCGTCCTGAAAAACCAGAATCCCAGCGCGTTGCCGCGCCGCACCGTGTGCGCCTCCGCTTGCTGCAGCGGGTTCCGTCGCGCCTGAACCAGAGCGGCAACTTGATAGACGAGGAGTCCGAAGATGAGCGCGAAAAGCGGTGCGACCACGAGCGAACCCACCACCCACTCGGCGAAGCACGCAAACAATTCCGCCATGCTCCGGGGAAACTGCGGAATCCACGTGCCGTGCAGCAGCAGATGCCCCACGCCCATGCAGAGCCCAGGCGTGAACGGCGGGATGAACAGGTTCTGGATAGCCAGCGCCATGACCCGGTTGAGGCTGAGCCTCGTCGTCACATAGAGAATCGCCAGCGAGTGCAGCCCCTGAATCGGCAGAACGGCCAGAAACGTGCCGACGCCAGCCGAGACGCCCAAACCCACAGGCGTCGCGTTCTCATGCAGCAGCCGCTTGATGAACGCCGCCGGATACAGCACCTGCGCCCATGTGCGCGTCTTTTTTTTCGGCACCAGCCGCCGGGCAGGCCACGGGCAGAGACGCCGCAGCACCAGCTTGACGTGGGTGTGCGTGATGAGCAGGTTGTCGCGCCCTTTGCGGAAATGCGTGACGCGCTCGCCGGGCGGCGCGTACCAGGTGGCGACAGGAACTTCGACGAGGGGTAGCCCAGCCCAGAACGCGCGCACCAAGACTTCGACCTCGAAATCGAAATGCCGCGCGGAAAGCGGAAGCTGCGACACCAGTCCGACCGGATAAGCCCGGTAGCCGCACTGCGTGTCCGCGCACATGACGCCCGACTCGATGGCGATCCAGAAGTTGGAGAACGACCGCCCGAACTGGCTGGACGACGGCACGTTCGGAACCGAGAAGTCGCGGACGCCGACGACGAGCGCATCAGGCGTGCGGCTGATAGCCTCCACGAACAGGGGAAGGTCGGACGGCGCGTGCTGCCCGTCCGCGTCAAGCGTCACGAAGTGCGAGAATCCGCGCTCCCGCGCGAAAGCCAGCGCCGTGAGCAGCGCCGCGCCCTTGCCGCGGTTCTCCGCGTGGCGGACCACCGTGACCGCATCTCCCGCCAGCAGCGCGGCGATATCGGCGTCCGTGCTTCCGTCGTCCACCACCAGCACGTCGGCGATCCGTTCTCGGCACTGCCGCACCAGCGACACCAGCGTCGCCGCGTTGTTGTACACGGGGATCGCGCACAGGATCTTCACGCTATGGAGGTCGGCAGACATAGCTCTCAGCGCACCGGAGCAGCCGCGACGTGCTCGCGTTTTTTCAGCAGCAGATCGATCGACATCCCCGCATAGCCCAAGCGATGAAGGAACGCCAATCCGCTGTCGAGCGCATCCGGAGGATAAACGACGTGGCGGTGCTTTTTGAAGGCGTCTATCAGCCGCTCGTGCAGCCACGCGCGTTCGATCTCCGGCGAGAAATAGAAGACCGGCTGCAGCAGATCGGTGTCCCCGACGATCACGCCTTCGCGCAGAGCCCGCGCAGCCAGCGGCGTACCGGGCAGGATGCGGATACCGAGAAAGACGAATGAGGCCGCGCCCTGCAAGCGCAGGATATTCGCGATGCCCTCTTCGACCGTCCCTTTCGTCTCGCCGGGTCCGCCCATCATGAAATAGTGCGAGACTGTCAAGCCCGCGCCCACAAAACAGGCGTGGGACGCTTCGATGTCCTTGAAAAGAAAGGCCTTGCCCATCCCCCGCAGCGTCGCGTCCGATGTCGCGTCCGATCCCAGTTCGACCGCGTTCAGACCGGTCGCCTTCATCGCTTCGAGCACATCGCCACCGATCACCTCCGGGCGGAAGAAGCCGGTCCAAGGAATGCTGATCTGCCGCCGCCGCATAGCCGCCACCAGTTCCCGGTAGTGACCCTCTTGATCGTTGAAAATCGAGTCGGTGAAGAAAATCTGTCGGGCGCCCTTCGACTGAAGCGTCACAATATCATCGATCACCGCGTCGCAGTCGCGTGGACGGATGCAGCGCCCCTCCAAAAGCGGATACGTGCAATAGGCGCAGCGGTACGAGCAGCCGCGCTTCGTCTGCAGGGGCGTGACACCCCCGGATGTCTGGTAGAAAGACAAAATCTCATCGTCGTATACTGCCGACATCATCCCCGCCGCGTCCAATGTTGAGTCCGCCCGGAAAATCCGCTGCGCA
This sequence comes from uncultured Lentisphaeraceae bacterium, assembly GCA_964434815.1. Classification (GTDB taxonomy): domain Bacteria; phylum Verrucomicrobiota; class Kiritimatiellia; order RFP12; family UBA1067; genus CAYSXF01. The sequence goes on along the minus strand of CAYSXF010000244.1, from coordinate 1,822 downwards.
GGCCGTTCGCCGCGCGCAAGCGCAGCCGCCAGTTCGACAGCCAGCCGCTCGCCCTCGCCAACGATGCCGTAATCCGCACCCGTGGCTTCAAGCACGCGCTCGGGCAGGACAGAGAAGCCCGGCCCGCCTAGCACGATAGAGGCCGCGCAGCTTTCGCGCACCGCCGCAACCAGCGCCGCCAGTTGGTCGATATACAGCGCTTCGTGGCACGCGTTGACGCTGTCGAGGTTCCGGAACGAAACGCCAACCATCCCCGGCTCAACATCCGCAACCGCCGCGCGCAGCTTGTCCAGCGAGAACGCGTTGGCGAGCATGTCGTACTGCCGAACGGCGTGCCCGGCCTTCGTCAGCGCGGCCGCGATCACAGACATGCCCAGCGGGTAGACCGGATACGGCGCCACCACCGGGTTGCAGGAGAGCAGGAGAATTTTCATCGTTCGATTAACCCCTTCCCCCACCGGGTGCGGTCCCGCCGGCGTCCGACGTCCGGGTTCGTGCCGTCTTTCAGCTCCTTGTGAATCACGCTCAGGAACAGGCGGGCCATCCGCGTGGGCGCATGGGCTTCATGGTAGAAAGCGTCCCCCGCGTAGTGATACATGCGCTCCAAGGTGTCGGGCGCCATCTTGGCCGGGCGGTAGACCACTTCGGAGCCCGTGTACCTGATCCAATCGTTGTGAAACACGCGGCCCTCGCGGTCCAACTGCTCGCGCACCGGCGAGTGCGGAAAAGGAACCAAGACCGTGAACTCCGCCATGTCCAGTTTGAGCTCCAGCAGAAAGTCGACCAGCCGCTTGATGTCGTCTTCGGTCTGGTCGTCCAGTCCCAACAGGATGGTACCCTCCACGCCGATGCCGTAGTCGTGCAGGCGTTGGATGCGCCGCTTGATCCCGTCAGTCACGCCAGCAACCGCCTGATAGACATACCAGCAGCCCGCCTCCGCAGCCAGCTTCAGCACTTCGTCGTCGTCGAGAATCGGATGCGAGACCCACTTCTTCTTCAGCGGCGCGATGGCCCGGAACAGATCTTTCTCCCACTTGCCGTCCTGCGCAAGCGAGTTATCCACGATGAAAAAGCGATTGTTGGGAATGGCCGCCATTTCCGCGACCACGGCGTCGATCGGACGGGGGCGGAAAACCCGGCCGCCTAAGAACGGCGTGCAGCACGGGAAGCAGTTGAAGCGGCACCCGCGCGACGCATGGATCAGGTCCACCATCTGCACCCCGCGGAAATTGTAGTTCTGCCGGTTCAGGATGTCGCGCCGGGCCGGGCCGACCAGCCGGATGTCCGGCGGGTTGCGGAGATAGTCGTAAACCGGTTTCAGGCACCCCGCCTTGAAGTCTGCGATCACAGCCTCCATGCGCCCCTCGGCTTCGCCCAGAAAGACGCAGTCCGCATGCGCTTTCGTCTCCTCGGAGTGCAGCATCGTCGCGATGCCGCCGAACATCACCTGGATGCCGCGCTCACGATAGGCGTCGGCGATCTCCCACGCCCGCGGCATCTGGCACGTCAGCATGACCGACAGCGCGACCAGATCCGGCGAGTCGTCGAGCGACAGCGGCTCGACGTTCTCGTCCACAAACGTGACGAGAACGTCCGGCGGCAACGTCGCGGCAAAACAGACGGGGCCGTGCGGAGGCAAGTGAAACTCCGTCTGATGCTGCAGTTTCGGCCATCGGGGATAAATCAGTTTCAGGTTCATTCGTTACCTTTTTTCACCACGGACGCGCGAGCCGCCTCCGAGGTCACAGTCAGCATGACAACAGCATCCGCCAATCCCTGTCTCTTATACACATCTCCGAGCCCACGAGACAGGCAGAAATCT
>CAYSXF010000243.1:0-6510 GCA_964434815.1 uncultured Lentisphaeraceae bacterium | reverse complement strand
CCTTGTAGCCAATAACAGCGGTGCCTGATGTCATTCCCGCAGGCGGAGTCAAGGTCACCATCTTCTTTAAGTTACCCCCGACCGGAACCGCGTCATGAACCCATGCCTCCGGCGACGATTTCCATCCCGGGGGCAGAGTCCAGCTCACCTTGCCCGCACGACCGGCTGTTCCCGAGGCATTGTGCAGCTCAAAGCTGACTTTGATACTGTCGCCGGAACCCACCGCATTGGAAAATGGAAGAGCGGTCACGGTGCCGGCTTCTTGCGCAAGGGCGATGAAGTCAGGCATCCCAACCACCACCACATTCTCGGGCAACAGCTCCTGGACCGCTTTCAGGAAAGTCGGCGCGAAGCGGCAGTTGCACGTCAGAAACTGAGGCCCTTTCTCGGGGTGCTTGGCAGCAGCGGCCGTGATGGCTGCCACAATCGATTCGGGCGTCGATTTCCCATCACTCTGCCAGACGGAAAAGAGTCCCCGATCCAAGCGCACGACAGGACATCCGTTATCCAGCCAATACGTTTCCGAAGCATTCGTCGCTCCCGGCAGAACACTCATCAGCTTGACACCCTCAGACGTCGGTGAGTTCAGGCTGAGCGCCTCATACGACTCATTGCAGTACGGGAAACAGTCCCAGACATCCACGGCGGGAGAGAGCCCCAGCATGTGAATCCCACGGCGGGTCTCTTCGGCATACTGCTGCAAATGGTATTGCGGGAAACCTGAGAGGTGAGTGTATCCCGCCGTCCAGCCCCAGAAGGAATCCTTCGGCGTGGCCGAGTGGGCGTAAAACTCCACGAAAGCCGGAGCGTATCGGGCGAGCAACGGATTGAAGCCCCACGTAACAGGCACCTGGCCCCGGTTGGGATCCTGCCAAAAATGATCCATCAAGTTATAACTGATTTGGATGTAATCCGCAGAGGCCCAGCTAAAGTTCACATAGACCTTGTTCTCCAAGCGGCCGGCTTCCCGGCATTGAGGCAAAGGAACAGGCTGGCCCGGTTTTTTGAGCGAAACCCATTGCCAAAATGAAAAATTCTCCGGCACGCCCCCGGCATACCGGGCACCGTACCTCCCCATTTTCATGCACGCATAGTCCTCGTTGCCCAGCCAACCAAAGACCAGCCCCGGTGTCTTAAAATCAGCCAATATCTTGTCCAAATTAGGATATCCACCCTTCACAAAAGGGGTTTTTTCCTGGTAAAAATGGTAGATTTTTTTGGCAACAGTGTAGTCGAGCCCCACTAAAATCCACGCCCCCCCGGCATACGATGCAAAGGCATCAGGCACACAGTTGCTGCGCTGGTTTGCAAGCGACCATTCACAGGCGCTCTCCTCATTCTGCTCATACGGTGGCGCAGCAACCAGGTCCCGCTTGATGGCCAAGTCCGCAAAAACATCTTTCCGAGGAGAGTAGGGAGCAGCCATGGGCTCTTGACCGTTCGCTGCCAGTAAGCGGATCGACTTCACCGTCACGGCCACATTCGTAGCCGAGGGTACAATATGCAGCTCCGCCCTTCCAGCACGCGGATTAAACAGCCCAGTCTTGGCCAGATCTGCCACAAACGTCCCGGTCTTGCCTTCTTTCGTCAGTCCGGGGACCAGCACGCCCCCGCGGCTCTCAAACGTCTTAACCGTCGAGCCCATGGCGATGGCAAGGGACCATGCCCCGCCGGGACTCAGGTCACTGACAACAATCTCGACCTTCGGCGTCACATCCAAATCCAGATAGACCACCTTGCTCGCATAAGCGGCTCCCTTCCCGGACGTCACGCTCAAGCCGTTTGTCCCCGAATGCCGCATCTTCACAAACATCTCACCCCACCCGCCCATGCCGGTGTCCTTATGCCAAAACTCCGAACCACTCAGCATGGATGACTGATAGTTAAGCATCCCGTCGTTGACCGGAAGCAAATCCTCTTGCGCGGCAAAGTTGGCGGCAATCCAGTAATTGTAATACCTGTTCACCATTGTGCGGTTCGGCGTGTCCCAATAACTCGCCGGGTATTTGACCAACCCCTTGATCAGCGGCGTCACACCGTCCGCCCGCTTCATCGCGGCAAACGTCGCAACCGCATCGGGCAAGGACTTGAGTCGGGTGAACGTAAACCCCTTCTCCTTCTCCAAATAATCCGCATAAACAGCGTCGGGCGTACCTTTGGTCAGGAATAGGCGCGGCGCATCGCGGTTCACGATGCCTTGAAGCGCACCGATCAAATAAAGCTCCCCCACATCCCCTAGCCCAGCCGTGTCCAATAAATACGCTTGGCTTGCCTGACTGTCCAGAGGACTCATCAACGTAAGAGCCAGCGCGGCGAAAATCAGAAATCGTTTATTAAGCATTTTTTCAAGTATAGAACCTCGCCAGCCTCATGCCTATGCTTTTGCGTGCATTTCGTTTGCCGTTGCGTGCACGGTTGGCGAGGGGAAAAGCCGGACGCTACGGGGTTCTCACGCGAGAACATGCGGATGGAAAACCACGATCACCTGCTGACTAGCTGCTTCACGCATAGCCCCAGGGCGCGCGGTGAGCGCGCGGGAGCAAGCCGCCCGCTTCGTCATCGCCCACGATCCGCTCGTCCTTCGGATCCCAGCGGAACTTGCTGTTCAGTTTCATCGCGATGTTGCCGAGATGGCAAACCGTCACAGTGCGATGGCCCACCTCGACCGGCGAGAGCGGCTCTTTGCGAGAGCGGACGCAGTCGATGAAGTTGCGGTAGTGGTTCGCGCTCTCGTAAAGGCGCAGATCGTTCGGGCCGGGCGTCCATGATTTCAGCGCCTCTGAGGAGGCTTTGACACTCTTGCCGTTCGTGAAGATCCAGCCTTCGCTGCCTTCGAAGCGCACGCCGAAGCTCTTGGGATCGGTTTTGCAGACCAGTTCGACCCCGTTCGCATAGCGGCAGCGGAAACTCACCTTGGTCGCCGTTGTGAACAGATCGCTTGGCAACGGGAATTCCGCGCCGAGGTTCTCGAACTCGACCGGGCCGGTGTCGTCGGCGCCCAAGCCCCACTGCGCAACGTCGTTGGAGTGCGCGCCGAAGTTCGTCGTCTGCCCGCCGGAGTAGTCGCTGATGAAACGGAAGCGATACAGGCAGCGGTCCGCGTGATAGGGCGCCTGCGGCACAGGGCCGAGCCAGGACTCGTAGTCGAATCCTTCCGGCACCGGCATCGGCTTCCAGCCCGGGCCGGGGCCGGCAAAGTTATTTTCGTCCACATACGTTTCCATGCGCTTGGGGGTTGACAACGACCCGCTGGTCTGTGAAAACATCCACATTCCTCTCTCCAGCGTCCGACACGATCTCTTCAGAATTGGTCACGACGGCGCCGCATTGCTAGACCGGCTGATGCATGGCGGGAAAGCCCCGAACGAGCCGATCCTGATACCGCCGTGCGGCGTCGAGACCCGCGCCAGCACCGACGGGTTCGTGGCGGCCGACCCGTTGATCCGCTCCGTCATCACGTTCTTTCAGGGAAACCTCGGCAGGGACATCGGCGTCGAGGATGCGGCAGGTGCCGTAGCCTTGCCCATCCATCAGTTGAAAGCCCACTTCCGGAATATGATTGGCGAATCGGTTTATGCAACCCTGATCCGCCTGCGCCTATTTCAGGCAAAGCGCCTGCTCACCCAGTCTAACCATTCCGTCAAAGAGATCGCTTCCGAAACCGGCTTCTGCCGCGCCCAGCACCTGAACAACGCCTTTAAGCGCGCCGAGCACTGCACGCCCAGCGACTACCGCGAACGCGAACGGCAACACGCATCTTAGCCTAGATCAGAAAATCAGACGGTAGCGGCGCGGTGAAATCCATCGGCGCGCCGGTCACCGGATGCGCGAACGCCAAATGTGTGGCGTGCAGCATCTGCCGCGCGGGTGCGTGCGGCAGCCGGTTGTCCGCCGAGGTCCGGCCGTACACCGCGTCGCCCACCACCGGGCACCCGAGCGACTGCATGTGCACGCGGATCTGATGCGTCCGCCCCGTCTCGATGCGGCAGCGCACCAGCGTGATGTCGCCGAGCCGCTTCTCGACCGCGTAGTGCGTCACGGCCTGCTTGCCGTTGCGCATCACCACCGCCATCATTTTGCGCTGCGCGGGGTGCCGCCCGATCAGCGTGCTCACCGTGCCCGAAGGTTTGGGCGGCACGCCGTGCACCAGCGCCAGATACTCCTTGGTGATGCCGCCCGTCTGGAACAGCCGCACGAACCCAGCCATCGCGGCATCGTTCTTCGCCACCACCATCAGTCCAGACGTGTCCTTGTCGAGGCGGTGCACGATACCCGGACGCTCCACGCCGCCCACGCCGCCGAGATCGCGGCAGTGGAACAGCAGCGCGTTCACCAGCGTGCCCGAGCCGTGCCCCGGCGCAGGATGCACCACCAGCCCTGCGGGCTTGTTGATGACCAAGCAATCGCTGTCCTCGTACAGGATGTCGAGTGGGATATCTTCCGGCAATGGCTCGGCCGACACGGGCGCGGGCACACTGATCTCGATCACCTGCCCCGGCTTCGGATGGGCGTTGGCCTTGATAGCCACGCCGCCGCAGGTCACGCGCCCCTCTTTGATGAGCGCCTGAAGCCGCGAGCGCGACAGTTCCGCCACCTGCGACGCCAGCCACGCGTCCAACCGTCCCTCCGCGCCCTCCTCCGGCACGGTCAGCGAAAGCACGCTCTCCCCATCCTCTTCAACCAGCGCCTCGTCGTCCAAAATTTCTGCGATCTCGTTTATCATTTCATCCTTAGTGTTACACATCGTCGTTCCCGGCTTCCAGCCAATCGGGCAAAGAGAGCCGCCGAATTCCCTCATAATCTTCACCTAACTCACGGTCCAGCGTGAGCAGCAGCTTGGGATAGTTGTCCTTCACGGCCAGCAGGGGTGCCGCTTCTCTCTCAACCGTCGCCTTCGTTGGCAACAGGTAGGCTACCTGATAATACGATTTCTTGCCCTCGCGCTCGGCCACAAAATCGATCTCCAGGTCGCCGATGCGCCCGACTGATACGCGGTAGCCCCTGCGCAAAAGTTCGAGGCAAACGACGTTTTCGAGCATGCCGCCGATATCGTCCGCACGATACCCCAGCAGGGCGTTGCGCAGCCCCAAATCGCTGACGTACTGCTATAGATATTTATTTCGTGTATACACAATAAAATATCCAATCCATTAAAAGTTTTGGATATGGACGAAATATATCAGATCGCCGCCCCGTCTGCAACCTCGCCGTTTCGCTTATGCCTGCGGGCTGAAGGTTATGAGGAATCCGCCGCTCTTCGCGAGATCCATCGCCACGCGCACGTCCGGCGCCTGCTCCGCGAACGATTCCTCGACGCGGTCGCCCGGTTCATCCTTGATCGGATCGCGCAGGATTTCGACCGTGTACGCCAGCGCCCGCAGCTCCGCAGGCGTCCGCAGCCACAGGTCCTCGAAGCGCACGGTCAGCGCCCGCGCCGCAGCCGTGACACCTGCCACTTGCCACACATGTCCCTGCCGCCGCGCCGCCACGGCGAACTCGCCCGGCTCGCCGCGAATCATCCAAAAGTCGTCGCTCGCCGCGCCGCGCCCCAGCATCATCTCAAAAGCCGCGCGATAGGCCGGCGTCACCGCCTCGCCGAAAACCGGCGCGGGCAGCTCCGCCTTGGCAAACGGCACCGTCAGAAACAGGTGGTCGCAGCCCTGCCTGCCGTCCGTTACCGCGAGTTCGTCCACGCGCTCCAGCGCGCCGAAGCGCCGCACCGCGAGGTCGCCCGGCCGGTCGAAGAACACGGCGTGCTGCTCCAGCCCGTGCCGCCAGAAGGCGACCAGCTTGCCGCTTGGCGCGAAAAGCACTTGGGGGCCTTCCCGTTGAGCGTTGAGCGTTGAGCGTTGAGCGTTGAGCGTTCCCGCGCTGCCCAGCAGCACCGAGCCCTCCGGAAACCGCGTGATTGACAAATCTTGCGCCTCGCCCTCGTCTCGGCTCACGGGGACGCCCGCCCTCCACGTTTCGGCCTGACAGTGGAGGGCGAGCGTCCCCGCGAGCCGCCCAGCCGCCCTATTGGACTTCCTTCTCCCGACCTCCCGCACCGCGCAGAACGCGCTCAGGTCGGTCACGCGGACGCGCACTTCGAGTTCGCGTCCGGCGCGTCCGGCGAACCGAGCCCGGATCTCGCGTCCCGGCCCGATACCGGTCTGCGGCCGGTGGCGCGTCGCCTTCACACACGTCATGCCATACGCCAGCGGCCCAGATCCGGTCATCAGCCCGACCGTCGACGTGTCCACGACCAGCCGCTCACAACACCACACGCGCCACACCGGGCACTCGGGATAGACGGTCGAGCCGATCCAGACAGTCTCCACCGCCACCTCCGCGCGGATACGCTTGGAGGGGGAGAAGATTTGATTGATAGGCACTATAGGTCTCATTCGTCCTATATGTCCTATTTTTTTAGATTTTGGGCCTAACAACCTACAGCCTAAACCGCTAACAGCCTTCTCTCAAAGCCTGTCTCTTATACACATCTGACGCTGCCGACGAATAGAGAGGTGT
>CAYSXF010000242.1:0-6524 GCA_964434815.1 uncultured Lentisphaeraceae bacterium | reverse complement strand
GCACGGTGATGATGAAGCGCACACGACAGGACGGGTTCAGAATATCAAGATTCTCGGGCTTCTCCAGTTCGCGGATATCGCCAGTCGCGATGGCGATCTCCTCTTCGGGAATGCCGAAGCTGAGCAACCGGCTCTTGACCTCCTGCACGGTGATGCTGGCCTTGTCCTTGTATTCGGGCTGGGCCTGCAAGAGCATGATCGGCCGCAGGTACTCGCCCTGTTCGGCGCGTTCCTTCTCGGCCTCTTCCTTCAACTTGGTCAGCGTGCCGATGGCGTCGCCCAGGAGGGCGTCCCACGGCTCACGGTAGCGCAGGTAGATGGGCAGCTTGATCATGTCCTCGGTCTTGAGGGCAAAGGCTGAAATGGTGACAAGCACGTTGCTCGGCGGGTTTTCGACCTTTTCGCCTTCGTATGTGACGGTCTCGGCCTTGGTGTTCGGCGTGGCGGTGAGTTCGAGGATGCCCGAGGGGTTGAGCCGCTTGAGGGTCTCGAAGGCGAGCGGCTGGCGGTTGTTGTGCGCCTCGTCCACAATGATGAACGGCCGGCGCACGCGGAAGACGTTGGCCAAGGAATTCGGTATCACACCTTCGGCGTCGGGTTCCAGCACGTTGCGCAGTCCGTCCGGCAGGTTCTCGAAATGGTGCATCAACACGACGCTGTTCTCATAGACCTTGAGCTGGCTCGTGTCCTTGCGGCGGAAGGCCTGCATGGTGGCAACCACGATCACGGTGTTGCTGTCCAGCACGGCGCGTTGGATGGTCAGCGCCTCGTCGATGTCTATGACCTCCACCGCACCCAGTTTCGTTTCCAGAGAGACGCGGTACGGGTCTTTGCGGTCCTGCATCCGTTTGAGGGTCTGCGTTCGGATGGCGTCGCTGGGCACGAGCCAGAGGATGAGCGAGCGGTCGGCTCTCAGCAACTCCCGTTGGGCCACGGCCACGGCTTCGCAGCCGACAACCGTCTTGCCTCCGCCGGTGGGGATTCTCAGGCAGACGTAGGGGATGCCCGGCAACTGTTTGACCGGTGAGTACGACAGACCTGTTCCGTAGATTTCGCGGGTTACGGAGTAAAACGCCGTGGATGCCGGAAATGAGTCATGCGACTCCTGCAGCTCGCGGCAGCGCTCGTAATAGCGGGCCAGCCATCCCAACGACTTCTTCTGATAGTTTTTGAGTGTCATGTCGTTTTGATCGCGTAAGGGGTTTGGCGGAATTCGATCAGCTCGCGGGCGCGACGCGCCTCGCTCAGACGGCAGGCGGAGGCGTAGATGATCTTGGTGCCGCTGTGGGGCGGCAGGAGATCGAGCGTTACTGAGGTGAGGACGTTGCCGCCTGCGGGCGTCTTGTCCTTGAGAATGCCGTTGTAAAGCAGGTAGACAGCCACGCCGTTTGAGTTGACGCCCAGGAGAGGCGACTTACTGACGCGTTCGCGCGGCAACGGTTCACCTGTGGCGGTGAAATAGACGTGACGCGCAAGGTCTGCGAAACGCACAGTGTCCCGGATCTTTCCGGTCTCATCGAAGAGGGGCTCGCCCAATTCGCAGTATCGGAATCCGCCGCCCAGACCATCGACCTTCTCCCCATCGGCTTTTGTGTAGCCGTGCGCTACGCGGCGCACACGCGTTGCGGTGATTTCGGCGGCAATTTTCGAGTCCAGTTCAACAAGGACAAAGCGGCGACTACCGTTATCCTGTTTGTTTAAACTTAAGACAGCTTGGCCGGTTGTGCCAGAACCAGCGAACGAATCAAGGACGATTGCGGTTGGGTCGTTTCTGGTTAAAAGGTAAATGAACTGTTCAATGAGCCGCACAGGCTTTGGGAACTGAAGGACAACTTTGTCCTCGAAAATACTCCGCAAATCAGCGGTTCCATCTTGCGTGTAGATTTTATCAATGATTGAAAATGGTTTCGCGCCTCTCTCTGCGCCAGATTCGTCTCGAAGATATTGCTTATAGGACACCGAAATGCCGGTTTTCGTTTTCGTAAAGACCAAATCATCGTTGGCGAGAGCGGCTTCTACTCGATCTTTGCTCCACCACCATTGCCGTTTTGGCATGAGCTCGGTTCCGTCCGGCATTCTGATTGGATAAACGAGGTTTGCCCGCCGATCCATGCTTTTCGTTGCTTCTAATGGTTTGATACGAAACGGGCCGCGTGTTGCGTACTTGTCATCACGGTACTTGTAGTAGCGCTCTTCTGACATTTCATCAGGGGGCAACCATAGTTGATCTAGTTTTGCTTTAGAGCGGGCATACATTAGGCAGTACTCATGCTGGCGCACTACATATTTTTCTTTTGCGCCACCCCCATAGCTTTTTTTCCAAATCAACTGTTCTACAAAATTCTGTTCGCCGAATACATCATCCATTAGGAAACGCATACGGTGAATCTCATTGTCATCAAGCGAAACGAAGATTGCTCCATCTTTACGAAGAAACTGCCTGAGCAATGTTAATCGGGGTTGCATCATGCATAGCCAGCGATCGTGGCGGTCAAGTGTCTCGCCCTCTTTGCCGACAACCTGCCCCAGCCAACGGCGTATTTCGGGGCTGTTGACGTTGTCGTTATAGGTCCAGCCTTCTTCCCCTGTATTGTAAGGCGGATCGATGTAGATGCACTTGACCTGTCCGGCGTAATACGGGAGAAGCGCTTTAAGGGCTTCGAGGTTGTCGCCCTGCACGATCAGGTTGCCGGTGCCGGGATCGCCGCAGGCGAGGTCCGGCACGTCCTTTAGCAGGCGGAACGGCACCTGCATGTGGTGGTTCTCGACAGCCTTTTTTCCAATCCAATTCAGTGTGGGCATAGCTTCAAATCCGTCCCGTGTGGTTCCTCTTTAGATTGGTTGAAGTTTAGCACTTGGTGCGCGGGAAGGGCGAGGGAAAAACGATTTCTCTATTTCGCCTTCTCCACGGCCGCCCGAAGCTCTTCCACGCGTTCCGCGTGGTCGTAGCGGGCCGCTGTCGCGTTCTCTGTCCAACCCCCCAGCCGTTTAGCCAGATCGTCCGACACCCCCGCCCTGCTTTGCCCGCGCCGCGGCACGCCCAGCGCTGCGCATTCGGCAGGCCGCAACGGGTCCAAAAAACCGTCCCAAAAAACCGTGTTGACTATACCGGCGTACACACATAATATACGGGTCTCTTGGGTTTAGCTTCCGCCAATCCGCGACAGCGGTCGGTCCGCTCCTGACGATGTTCAGGAAGGGCACTGGACGAGCACCCCGTATCCATCGGAGACTCTCATGACTGACATCGACATCACCCGGCGCGGCAAAGGCTCAGCCTTCTCAGCACCGCCGCCCGCCGGGGAAAGCCGATCCCAGGTCCCGCCCCGCTCCGCCAGAGTCCTCGTGATGGATGACGAGGCAGCGATCCGTTTACTGGCAGAGAGAGTGCTGGCACACGACGGACACACCGTCGCGACCGCGCCCGACGCGGCGCAGGCCATCGCGCAGTACAAGCAGGCGATGGAGGAGGGGCATCCTTTTGACGTGGTCATCATGGAACTGATCAGCCCCGGCGGCCCCGGCGGCAGGCAAACGGTTCAGGACTTGCTTGCGATCGATCCCTTGGCCCGTGTCATCGTCTGCAGCGGTTTTACCGAAAATCCTGTGATGGCCGACCCGACCGCATACGGGTTCAAAGCCGCAGTTCCGAAACCCTACAGCGTACGTGCCCTGTGCGATGCCGTGGCGCGGGTTTTGGCCTGACGGCCCACGGGTTGCGCGCCTATTCGTGTTCTGCCCTTTCTTCTACCCCGCCTCGCTCAACCTGGTGCGGAACGTTTGCCTCAGTAGGGTTACACCCCATATCGAATCACCACCACACCGCGTATGTTAATCGCGAATCGGATGCTGGATGTTCATCGTGAGAGAATCGTACTATGAATACAAAAAAGCGTATCCGCGTGCTGCTGGCCGACGACCAAATGCTCATCCGTGAGGGCCTGAGAACCCTGTTGAGTGCCGAGAGCGACATCGAGGTGGTCGGCGAAGCGGCCACCGGCCGCCAAGCTGTGGAACTGACCCGGAAACTCCGCCCCGACGTGGTCGTCATGGACATCTCGATGCCGCAAATGAACGGCTTGGAGGCCACGCGGCAGATCCGCAAAGACTTTCCCGACACGAAGGTGATCATCCTTTCCGCTCACAGCGATGACGCCTACGTTGAAAGTGCTACGGATTTAGGGGCGTCCGGCTACCTGCTCAAACATTCCTTCGCCCATTTTGTGGCCGACGCGATACGCGAAGTCCACAACGGGGCGACTTTTTTCAGCCCCGCCGTCTCCAAGCGCTTCCACACAAGGCAGAAGGAGTCATCGGAGCAAAAGGACCTGTGCAAGGCCAAGCCCGTTCGCCTGAGTTCGCGCGAGGGGGATGTTCTCCGCCTGATTGCCGAAGGCGAGGCCGTCAATCAAATCGCGGAGACGCTCAGCCTCAGCATCAAGACCGTGGAGAAGCACCGCGACCACCTCATGCAGAAGCTTGCCATCCACGATATCGCGGGCCTCACCCGCTACGCGATTGCGGAGGGCGTCATCGACGGCGGCGTCCAGTTGACCATCATCTAGCCGCCCTTCCCTCGCCCGCATCTGGGGTCGCAAAGGGACTGGTCGTTAGTAGTAGCCGCTAGGAATTCCGCTTTCTTTTATGAGGAGACCACTCATCCTTAATTTCTATTTGAATATCAGACATGTGAAACCAGCCCGGATAACCGATAAATAGCCATCCCACAATATGCCCGATAAAAGCTCCACCTATTAAAGCCAAGCCAATACAAATAATCCCAATCGTCGGGTTGTTGACATGGGACGCCATCGTCACCCAAGTGCCAGCCACGAATACCGTAACAAAACTAAATAAAGCTACGGGGATTCCAATCTTCCTCATCCATTTTGGCCTGCAACCCATTACCCAGTTCCTTAATAAAAAGTCGCGATGGCATTCTGTCTGAGCTCATTCCAACTGATCGGCATATCGGATCCACAAGCGCGCGGGCATCACATTAGATGCGTTTACAGTATCACACCCGCGTCGCCGGCGTAAAGATTGCCTTCCAGCCTTCTCGACTACCGCGCCTTCTCCACAGCCTCCCGCAGTTCCTCCACGCGTTCAGCGTGGTCGTAGCGGGCCGCTGTTGCATCCTCGGTCCATCCCCCAAGCCGTTTAGCCAAGTCGTCAGAAACCCCAGCCTCGCTCAGCCTAGTGCGGAACGTGTGCCGCCAACTGTGGAAAGTGTGGCCGCCCTCCTTGATTTCCGCTTTGGCCAGAACGTCCTTGAACGGGCTGACCTTGCCGAAGAAGGGGTATGCGGCCGCGTGTTCTGGGAACAGATACTCAACCACTCGACTTACGAGACTTTCCAGAACCGGCTTGAGCGCGGAATTGATCGGGCATTTCAGGTCGATGGCGAAGCGCTTCGTCTTGTTGGGCCGCATCCGGATCTCGTTCTTTTCCAGGTTCACCTGCTCGGCTTTCATCCGCGCGATGTCGGAATAGCGCAGGCCCGTATGCCGGGCGACCATGCTGGCCTCATACCAGTCATGCCCCACCGTCTTGGCCGCCTTCAGGATCGCGGCTTCCTGTTCCCTCGTGAATGGACTGCCCCGCTCGCTGTCCGAAACGTCTACTTTGACCAGATTCCAGCAGTTCGTGATGTTGTCCCGCTCCATGCGCAGCGCCTCCCAGACCGTGCCGAGGTCGGCGAGAATATTCTTGCGGGTCTTGCCGCTCACGCCGCTCTTGGCGAGGTGCTGGGCGAAGGCCAGCACGCAGGCCCGGTTGACCTTCTCGGCCGTAGGTGCGGCGGGGAAGGACTCCTGCGCCCACTTGGCGAACCGGCTGCAGACGTTACGCCTAAGCCGCAGGGTTATCGGCTCCAGCTTCTTATTGGCCGCCTCCAGCCACCGCTCGTAGGCCAGCCATACGTCGCCCAGCGGCAACCCCTCGGACCGCGTCCCGCAGAGATTGTCTAGAAGCGCGTGCAACTTATCCGCCGTCGTGGAGCCCGCGAAAGCCAGCTTAAAGGTATGCTCGATGGCCTGCGCCTTGCCCCGGTCGGCGGTTCCGGTGGACTTTCGAATTCTTTTTCCGTCTGGCCCGTAGATCTGGAACCACCAGAACTGACTTGCTTCCTGCTTATAGAGTGACATGTGGGCTCCTCCATTTCTGTTAAGTAGTTTAGCTCCTTCTTAAAATCAAATCAAGCCATATCACAGCCATAGTGCAGGAAAACAAAAAACCGCGAAAAACCCAATGTTTTCGCGGTGTTTTATCAACCGTAAGATGGTTGGACCAGTGGGATTCGAAACCACAAATTGCTTTCAGATATGCCGTTTTTATTGGTGTTTTTAGGCACAAGCATTCACATGTAAGCCCTATCCGTACACCCCTTGTACACCCTCCGGAAAAGGGGTAAACGTGGGTATAAAACCTACGTTACAGAAGGGGAGGATGCCGTGGAAAAGTCAATCCGGTCTGCGTCTCGACAGCCGCGAGAGGGACGGAATACTCGCCCAAAGGCCTACTCC
>CAYSXF010000241.1:0-6531 GCA_964434815.1 uncultured Lentisphaeraceae bacterium | reverse complement strand
CAAACGATTTCGTGATCGCCAACGGAAACGGCGTCGGCGCGGTGAACCTGTATGGCGGCGTCATCAGCAACTCGGCAGGTTCCGTTGCCATCGGAAATGGAGCTGGGGGCTTGGGAACGATGACGGTGACGAACGGGTTTCTTTACAGCAAGAACTACCTGTATGTGGGCAACTCTGCGGGCTCCTTCGGTACGATCAACCTGACCAACGGTAGCGTCGTGGCTTCGACCCTGTTTGTCGGAGAGTACGGAACCGGAACCGTGTCGCAAACGGGTGGCACGATCACCACGCTTGGCGCCGGAGATCCAGCCTTCGGTTTGGCTCATCAAGTCAATTCTGTTGGAAACTATATGATGTCGGGCGGTGTGCTGAACCTCACCAACATCGGCAATCTGCAGGTTGGCGGTTACGGAAGGGGCACCTTCGCCCAGCTCGGCGGGGCAGTCACCGGCAATAACTGGATGGTGATCGGTCGCTACGCCGGAGGAAATGGCACGGCGACATTTGCGGGCGGCACGTTCAACCAGGCCAACGCCGCAACGCGCCTGATCGTAGGCGAAGCGGGCATGGGCACGCTCATCGTTACCAATGCCGGCGCGGCCAATCTGGTCGGCGGGTTGAGTATCGGTCACGCGGGGGGGACAGGTACTGTGACGCTCGCAACCGGTGGTCTTGTCCTAACTCCCTATGTGTATCAGAACGGTACAGGCGCGAGCAAGTCCACGTTCAACTTCGACGGCGGCACGCTGCGTGCGCGCGGCAGCGGTGCGACCATCGCCAACTTCATGCAGGGGCTGACGCTTGCCAGCGTCAAGGCGGGCGGCGCCATCATCGACTCCGGTGACAACCTCATCACGGTAGCGCAGAGCCTGTCGAGCGGGACCAATCCCGACGGTGGCTTGACGAAACTGGGGACAGGCCTGCTGACGCTCTCCGGAACAAACAGCTATAACGGCGCGACGGTCATCAGTAACGGCGTGCTGAAGCTCGGCGTGGCCAACGCGATCACCAACACCGGCGCGATCCGCGTGGCGGGCGGAACCTTCGACTTGGGCGGGTTCACGGTCACGAACGGCGCGGTGACTCTGAGCGGCGGATACATTGCCAACGGCACGCTGAACGCCACCTCGTATGATCTTTCTGGAGCAGGTGCGGTGAGCGCGCGGCTGGTCGGCGCTGGCGGCCTGACCAAGAGTGGTTCCGGCACGTTGTCGTTGCTCGGGAGCACCGGTTACGGCGGCGACACCGTCGTCAATCAGGGCACGCTGAAACTCATCGCGCCTGCGCCCGCTGTCGTGTCGGGCAGCTTGGCCTGGTTCGATGCGGCAGACGCCGGCACGATCAACACCAATGCGGCGGGGCAGGTCGTCAACTGGGCCAACAAAGGCAGCGCGGGTGCCGCACTGGACGCCGTGCAAATCACGGCGGGTGTCGGTCCGATCGTCAAGGCCAACGCGCTGAACGGCAAAGCCGTGCTCTCAGTGACCAATACGGCGGCGTTGTGGACGAAGAGCGCGGTGGGGGTATCAGGAGGGCAAGACCGGACCCTGTTCGTCGTGGGGTGCCGCACGAACAGCGGCAACATGTTTTTCTCGCACATCGGTCCGACCGGCAACAACAACCTTGCGTTCGGCATCTCCAGCGAGACCGGCAACTGCTACTATTACACATGGGCGAACGACATCACCTACGGAATCAGAACGACCGGTCTGTACGAGATCTACGATTTCATGATCGCGAGCAGCAACGGTACCGGAAATCTGATCAGCGGCGGCGTCCTCACCGGCGGATCTAAGGCGCTCACGCCGAACACGACCGCTTCACAGCTTTATTTGGGCTCCCGCCCCGGCGGCGCAAGTCAGGGTAACTTGGCCGAGGTCATCCTCTTCAACCGCGCGCTCACCGCGACGGAGCGGGGCGACGTGGAGGCCTATCTGAAGTCGAAGTGGTTCGGTTCCGCGTCCACCGCGACATCGGGCGTGGCGAAAGTCTCTCTTGCGGCCAATGCGACGCTGGATTTGGACGGCGGTGCGGCCTCTATCAACGGCCTCAGCGGCAGCGGGCTCGTGACCAACGGCACGCTGGCCGTCAGCGGCACAATCGCTCCGGGGGGCACGAACGTGATCGGCACGCTGACGCTCGCGGCCGCGACGGCGCTGACCGGAACACTGCTGACTGATGTGGCGACGGACGGGACATGCGATCTTCTCAAGGTGCAGGGAAGCCTGAATCTCACGGGTTTGACGCTGCAGGTTCAGGACGTCAGCAAGCTGAAGTCGAACAAGCAGTATGTGATTGCGACCTGCGCGCCGGGCGGTCTGGCCGGACCGTTCGCATCGACGAATTTGAACAGCAGCCGCTGGCTAGTCAGCTACAACAACGCCACGGGCGAAGTGCGGCTGATCAGTCGCGGTTTTTTGATCATGATTAAGTGATGGTGTCCATGCCACCGTCATCAGCGGGCAAGAGGAGGCCTCGCTGATGACGGGCTCATTAAGGGAGAAGCGATGCGTTTCACATGTGGGAGAATGTTTTTTCTGTTAGCAGCGCTGGCGCTGGCTGCAAACGGTGAGGCGCAAAATGCAGCCCGGTACGTTTTCAGCTTCTTCCGAGGAAATGGCGAGGCCGGCGTGTTTCTGGCGCTGAGCGAGGATGCGCTGAACTGGCGCGAGGCGAACGGCGGCAAGCCGGTCCTTGTCCCGCAGGTGGGCGGCAAACTGACCCGCGATCCCAGCGTTTGTCGCGGTCCGGACGGCGCGTACCACATGGTCTGGACGACCTCGTGGACGGACAAGGGATTCGGTGTGGCGCATTCGACAAACCTGCTCGACTGGTCGGAGCAGCAGTTCGTTCCGGTCAACGCCGATGAGACAAAGGCGCGTAACACATGGGCACCGGAGATCTTTTACGACGACGCCACGCAACAGTACGTGGTGATTTGGGCGACGACGATCACCGGGCTTTTTCCCGAGACGCAGGTTAAGGGGGACGGGGGACTCAATCACCGCATTTACTGCGCGACGACGGCTGACTTCAAAACGTGGGCTCCTAAACGTCTCTTCTACGACGGCGGCTTCAATGTGATCGACGCGTTCCTGTTCAAAAAAGACGGGCGCTACGGCATGGTCGTAAAGGACGAAACGAAAGAGCCCCGGCCGCAGAAGAACCTGCACGTGGTGTGGTCCGGGAGTGGCGTGATGGGGCCGTGGGGCAAGGCGGGTCCGGCCTTTACCGACAACCGTGAGGCGTGGGCCGAAGGGCCTGCCGTGATCCAGGCGGGCGGCCGCTGGCTGGTCTACTACGACAAGTACAACAAGGGCGGGTACGGCGCGGTCGAGACGCGGGACTTTGTGACGTTCGCGCCGGTTCAGACCTCTTTGCCCAAGGGTATCCGTCATGGCACGATTGTGGGCGTGGATGCGGCTACTGCGCAGGCTCTGGCTGCGCGCGGGCGCTAGGATGTGGAACGCCAGTCTCAGATGTCGCGTGAGTTGCAGAAAGTGCAATCCAAGTTGCCAAAATGACAATTGCTGGGGATACGCAACTAGAGTACACTTGAAAAGAAAATGTTGTTCGAAGGTATGTGCCTTGTGAACAACGAACAGGATCGCAAGCAACCGGTTAGGAGAACCTATGTTCAATTCGCTCTGCCTCGCAACGGCTGTACCCACGGTGCCAACCCTAGCAGGTCTCGACTGGCTGATGATCGGCTTATATTTTTCTGTGTTGCTTTGCGTCGCCTGGTGGGTCGTCAAGAAAGGCAAGGACACGGCGGACGACTATTTCTTGGCGGGCCGCAACCTGAGCTGGTGGGTCATCGGCGCCTCCATTTTCGCCTCCAACATCGGGTCGGAGCATATCGTGGGGCTGGCCGGATCGGGGGCCGCTGACGGCGTGGCCATGGCGCACTATGAATTGCACGCCTGGTGCCTGCTCGTGCTGGCGTGGGTGTTCGTGCCCTTCTACATGCGGTCGCTTGTGTTCACCATGCCGGAGTTTCTTGAAAAGCGGTTTTCTCCGGCCTCAAGATATGTGCTCTCGATCGTTTCCCTGATCACGTTTATCGTCTCCAAGATTGCTGTCGGCATCTTCGCGGGCGGCGTGGTGTTCGCCACGCTGCTTCCCGAAATCCAGATACAGGTCGGCGGGCATGTGATCGACAGCTTCTGGATCGGCTCGATCGCTGTCATTCTTCTGACGGGACTGTACACGATGCTGGGGGGCATGCGCGCGGTGGCCTACAACGATGCCGTGCAGGTGGTGGTGCTGATCGGCGGTTCGGCCCTCCTGACGATCTACGGGCTGATGAAGCTGGGCGGCTGGCACGAGTTGCGTACGATCTGCGGCTCCGACATGTTCAACCTCTGGAAGCCTCTCATTCCTGCCGGCATGGAGGGCACCTGGGCGCCGGTGAAGGAGACGGGCCGGATCGCCTGGTATTTCAACGACCACTTCCCTTGGCTGGGCATGGCCATCTGCGCGCCTGTCATCGGCCTGTGGTACTGGTGTACGGATCAGTACATCGTGCAGCGCGCGCTGGGAGCGCCGAACGAGCGGGTGGCGCGTCAGGGCAGTATTTTTTCGGCCTTCCTCAAGCTGTTTCCCGTTTACCTGTTCATCATTCCCGGCCTGATCTGTTACGCCTTGGCCCAGAGCAACAAGATCCCCGAACTTTCGGCGGCCTTTGCCAAGCCCGGCGCGGCGCAGGGCGCGTTCCCTATGATGGTCCAGTACCTGTTGCCGGCCGGCCTTCGCGGAATCGTAGTGGCGGGTTTGCTCTCGGCCCTGATGGGTTCATTGGCCGGCGTGTTCAACGCCTGTTCCACGCTTTTCACGGTTGACTTGTACGAGAAGATGCGGCCCAAAGCCACGCAGCACGAACTGGTCCGCATGGGGCGGATCGCCACGGCGGTCATGGTCGTCATCGCGCTGGCCTGGCTGCCGGTCGTCAAGGGCGCGCACGGTTTGTACGGCTATCTGCAGTCCGTTCAGGGTTACCTCGCGCCGCCGATTTTCGTGGTCTTTTTCCTCGGCGTTTTCTGGAAGCGGCTGAACTGGCAGGGTTGCCTCTGGGCCATGATCGTCGGCTTCGTGGTGGGGCTCTTCCGCATGGTGGTGGATACGCCCGTCACGCTGGGTGTGCTCAAAAGTTATCAGGAAGGCTCCTTCCTGTGGATTGTCAATAACATCAACTTCCAGTACTTCAGTATCCTGATCACGTTTGTTTCGGCCATCACCATGATCGCGGTGAGCTACATGACCGCTGCTCCTGACTACGCGAAGCTGAAAGGGCTCACTTTTGCCACGACGAGCGATGAGAACCGCTCCCAGACGCTGGCCAGTTGGGGCTGGCAGGAGGTCGCCGCATCGTGCGTGATCATGGTGTTTATCATCGGCGCCTATGTGTACTTCAGGGGCTAATTGAATATCCAATATCGAACAAGGAATATTCAATGATGAAGGAGGTGCGTAGCGTGGCCTTGGAAATTGGACACCCCCTTGTTGATGATTGGACATTCCGCAGTTTGTCCATGCTGGAAAGGGTTTTAATGAAACAAACGTTGATACTGGTGACAGCCCTGTTGTCTTTTGCAGCGCTCGCGCAGCAGTCCCCCATGCAGGTCACGGTCCGCGCGGACCGGCCGGGGCATGCGATTCCGAAAACGCTGTTCGGTATTTTCTTCGAGGATATCAACTACGCCGCGGACGGCGGGCTGTATCCCGAACTGATCGCTAACCGCGGGTTCGACTGGCGCACGAACGAGCCCGAGGGCTGGCGGCGCGAGTGGCGCGGAAACGCCATGGGGCGCGTCTCGCTGCAGGGCGGTTATCCGGTGAACCCCAACACATGGCAGTACCTGCGCATCGAATGCTACGCGCCGGGCGAGGGTGCTGGCGTGGCCAACAGCGGCTTCGGCGGCATCGCAGTCAAGCAGGGTGAGAAATACGATCTCTCGTTCTATGCCCGGCCTCACGCCGGATATGCGGGCGGACTGACGGTGCGTTTGGAGACGCCGGACAAGAAGCCGCTGGCCACTTACCGCATCGAGAAGGGCGCGTGGAAGAATAAGCTATCGGATGCTAAGGCCGCATCACCGCTCGATCCGCCCGCGCCGCCGGAGTGGGTGAAATACGAGGCGGTGTTCCTGCCCTCTGAGACCGCGACAAACGGCCAGCTTGTCGTGTTGCTCGACGCGGCCGGTACGGTGGATCTCGATCTGGTGTCGCTCTTCCCGCAGGCCACCTTCAACAACCGCAAGAACGGCCTGCGCCGCGATCTGATGCAGATGCTTAAAGAGATGAAGCCCGCCACGCTGCGATTTCCCGGCGGCTGCGTGGTGGAGGGCTCCGACTTTGAAACCCTCTATCACTGGAAGCGCACGGTCGGACCGCTTGAGCGCAGGGCAGTCAACTGGAACCGCTGGGGCTACTGGCAGTCGCATGGGCTCGGTTTCTTCGAGTACTTTCAGCTCGCGGAAGACGTTCTGTCTCTTATACACATCTGACGCTGCCGACGAATAGAGAGGTGTA
>CAYSXF010000240.1:0-6571 GCA_964434815.1 uncultured Lentisphaeraceae bacterium | reverse complement strand
TGCGCGAGATTTTCCGCGTGCTCAAGCCGGGCGGCATCGCGATCCTGCAGACGCCGTTCGCATCGGGATTGGAGAAGTCGCTCGAAGATCCGGCGGAGATCAACACGGACGAGAAGCGGATCGAGTTCTACGGCCAGGAAGATCACATTCGGCTCTACGGGCGCGACCTCTTCGACCGCATCCGCGCGGCTGGCTTTGTTCTTGAGCTGAAGAAACACGTCGAGTGCCTGCCGGACATCGACGCCGCGCGCTACGGCGTGAACCGCGACGAGCCGCTGATTTTGTGCCGGAAGAATTAATAACGAAGACACAAAGAAGAAACGATGGATTCCGTCTAGCTTTGCTTCGTATCTTCGAGCCTTAGTGCTAAAGCTCAACATTGTGGCCTTGCGCCTTTGCGTTTGAGCGGGCGATCGCAATGGCGCGCATTTCGGCTGCCACCAGCGGCGAGAGAACGAGCCGTGCGACGAGGTTGGGTAGGGCCATGAGCCCGTTGAAAATGTCCGACGGCGTCCAGCAGGTTTCAAGGTGAGCCACGCACCCTTATCCAAAATCAAACGTCAGCGCCGGTGATTTGTGGTATAAAGGAAAATCAAAGAGAGAGAGATGGATTGCGGAAGCACGTTGGCTGAACAAGGGGGTAGAGATGAGCGGAAAAATGATGACGCTGGCGGTGGCGTGTTGCGCAGCGGGACTGTTGCAAGCCGCGGCGCTAAACGAAAAAGAGGCTCGGATCGTCAAGGCGCGGCTCGTGCCCGCGCCGCGGGCGGTTACGCTGACGGACGGTCCGGACGTGGTGTTCGACGGAACGCTTGACGTGTCCTTTGTGTGTGCGAAGGATGAGAAAGCCGCGTTAAAAGAGGTCGGCGCACTTTTCAAGGCGTGGTTCGGCGTAGCACCCAAGCTGACGGCGGGAACCGCCGGGAATGTGCCGCAGAAAGCGGATGCGTACCGGATCACGGCGACGAAAGGAACGCTGGCGATCGAGGCGGCGGACGCGGGCGGCGCGCGGAATGCGATGCGCACCCTGCGGCAGCTTGCGGAACCGGTGCGCGGCACGCGCGAGGTGAAGGCGTATTTCGTGCCGGAAATGGCAATCGATGACGCGCCGGCTATGGCGTTCCGGGGTTTTCACCTCTGTTGGTTTCCCGAGAACACGCCGGTGCAGATCGAGCGGTTTATCCGGTTGGCCGCCTACTACAAAATGAACGAGATCGTTCTGGAGTCGTGGGGCACGTTCGTTTCGGAGAAACACCCCGAGCTGTCGTGGCCGGGCAGCACGATGACCGTGAAGGAAGTGCAGCGCCTGGTCAAGATCGCGGACGGACTGGGCGTGACGCTCATTCCGCAGCTTAACCTCTTCGGGCACGCTTCCGGGGCGCGCAGTTGTTCGGGGAAACACGCGGTCCTTGATTTCCACCCCGAACTCCAACCGCTGTTTGAGCCGTTGGGCTGGACGTGGTGTCTGAGCAATCCCGAAACGGTCAAATTGCTCGAAGAGCGGGCGCTGGAGATGCACGACGCGTTCGGGCGTCCGCCCTATTTCCATGCGGGGTGCGACGAGGCGGACGAGATGGGGACGTGCGAAACCTGCCGGCGCTCGGATTATCCGCGCGTCGTGGCGTCGTTCCTGTCGCGGATGCACGGCGCGCTGGCGGCGCGGAACTGCCGGATGATGGTGTGGCACGACATGTTCCTGCGGGCGGGCGATCCGCGGTGGAAGGGGTATTATGCCAACGGCGCGGCGTGGGCCGAGACGTTGCTGGACGCGCTGCCGAAGGACGTCGTCATCTGCGACTGGTATTACGACGGCCCGCAAAAGGGAGAGAAGGCGGGCGCGACCTGTCCGACGCTGCGCTATTTCAAAGCGAAGGGGTTTCCCGTGCTGACCTGTCCGTGGGAAAACAAGGCGGGGTATGAGGCGCAGGGCGCGGCGGTGCAGGAAATCGGACTGGACGGCATGCTCTGTACGACCTGGCATCACCTATACGGCGACACGCTGGGCCCGATCTACCTCCGCGCGGCCCATGCGACGTGGGGCACCCGGCCGTCGGGCGGCTACGAGAATCTGGTTTTCGCGCAACATCTGCGGCAGGTCGGCTGGGACATTCCGGTAAAGACATACGAAGACACGGGGTTCTTCAACAGCCAGCTCCCGGAAAAGAGCGCCACGCCGCAATAGTCCAACACTTCGTCTCTTACACTTAGAAACTTGAAGTTATAGGCGGATAGTAAATCGGAGGCGCGTTAGAGCGGTAGGGACGTTTCCCCGAAACGTCCGCAGAGCAATGCGCACGGTGACCGGCGGACGGTTGGGGGAACCGTCCCTACCAGATGGCACAATGAAAGCTGCTTGATTAGCTAACTGCGAAAAGTCGAATGACCAAACAGTCATCTTGCCCCGCGCTGCCGGGGGCGCGGTTCGCCCGGACCGCGGCGTGGGAGTCTGCGCCTCTTCAAATCTCCGTTGCCTTGCATGCGTTCTCGGTGCTATTCTATTTGCATGAAAGCGCTCAAACACATGAAGATCGAAACCGAGCGGGAAGAGGACGGGCGCTGGCTCGCCGAGCTGCCAGATCTTCCGGGCGCAATGGCCTACGGCGACACGCGCGAGAACGCCGTCGCCAACGTGCAGGCTCTAGCCTTCCGGATCGCCGCCGACAGGATCGAAGCGCACGACCGGGCTCCCGAAATCGCACGCTTCACGGCAGTCTTCGCATGAGTGTCTGGCCGTCAACCAAGGCCAAACGGGTCAAAGCTGCGTTATTGCGCATCGGCTGGCAGGTCAAGCGGCAGTGCGGCACTTCTCACTGCATTCTATGCCGCGTCGGCTATCCCGACTTCGTATTCGCCTTTCACGACTCCGTCGAACTCGGCCCCGCTATGCTGGCCCGCATCGCCCGCCACACCGGCCTTGCGCCCGCTAACCTGTGAGCCGCCAGATTTCCTTTCCCCTAGTTCGCCCAAGACTGGGAGCGCGGGCGCCCTCGCCCACGGAAACGGCGGTTACAGGCGAGCCCGCTGCCTGTCGTTCCACGCTTGGCCGCGCATCCGCCTTGCGCAGACTTTCGGGCAGCGGGCGGGGCGCCTGCGCTCCCAGTCGCGCCGCACACGAAATGCATGAACCTCGAACCCTGTCACCTACCGATTACCTTGCGGTGAGGCGTGGCGGTTGACACCCCTTCTGCCGCGTGTTAAGGTTCCAAACGTTAAATGGTTGCCGGGGAGGGGCGGGCGCCGATGTCCAGAATCGCAAATAAAATGCCACAGATTATGGTCTTGCTCGAAATGTCGAACAAGATCAACCGCGACCGTATTCAGGGCATTCTGCGATATGAGAGGCTGTACGGGCCGTGGCGGCTGCACATCGTTGAGGGCAAGCGGTTCGAACAGCCGTCGCGCGATCTCACGTCGCTCGGCGTGGACGGCGTCATCGCGGGGACCACGCTGACCGACTTGCTCGAGCCGGTCATGCGCGCGCAGGTGCCGACCGTTCTGTTCGACCCGCTCGACCCGGATGCCGCGAAGGCCTATCCGCAGTTTCGCTATTCTACGGTTTGCTGTGACTCGTTGGCGGTGGGACGGATGGGGGCCGACTATCTGCTGGAGCAGGGTTTCACGCAGTTCGCCTTCGTGAGCGACATCTGGGACAGTAACTGGGCGCTCAAGCGCCGAGACGGGTTTGTGAAACGGCTGGCCGAGGCAGGGTTGGCGTGTCAGGTGTACGAGTCGCCGTCGGAAGCGGCGAGAGGCGATTGGGGCATCGAGCAGAAGGGCATGGCCGCTTGGCTCGCCAAACTGCCTAAGCCGGTCGGTCTGATGACTGCGAATGACGTGCGCGGTAGGCAGGTTTTGGACACCTGCACAATGGCTGGCATCAGCGTGCCGGAGCAGATCGCGGTGCTGGGGGTCGACAACGACGAGTTGATCTGCGCCACGACCAACCCTCCGATGAGCAGCATTCTGCGGGACACCGAGGGCAGCGGGTACTACGCGTCACACATGCTCGACCGTCTGATGCGCGGCAAGAGCCGCAAGAAAGAGGCGTTGCTTTACAGGCCGCTCCGCGTGGTCGCCCGCCAGTCCACGG
This sequence comes from uncultured Lentisphaeraceae bacterium, assembly GCA_964434815.1. Taxonomy (GTDB): domain Bacteria; phylum Verrucomicrobiota; class Kiritimatiellia; order RFP12; family UBA1067; genus CAYSXF01. The sequence continues at coordinate 2,481 of CAYSXF010000240.1, read as the reverse complement.
AGAAGCTGCAGTTCAGCGACCGGCTCGCGGTCAAGGCCGTCGAGTTCATCCGCATCAACGCCGGCATCGGCATGCATGTCACCGACGTGGTCAAGCACCTGAACGTGTCGCGGCGCTTGGCGGAACTGCGGTTCCGTCAGGCTGTGGGCCACTCGATTCATGACGAGCTGCAGAATGCGCGCCTCGGGCAGGTGCGCCGGCTCTTGCAGGAGACCGACCTCTCCATTTCAGAGATCACGGAGCATTGCGGCTACGAGAGCGAGAGTTATCTGGGGCTGGTCTTCAGAAAACAGTTCAACATGACCATGAGGCAGTTCCGCAAAACGGGCAAAGCGGCGCACCGCGCCGGTGCTCACGCGGGTTAGAAAAGGAGTAAGCATGAAAAAAATGTTGTTTCGTATTTCGGTTCTGTCTGTCGGCTGGGGGATGGCTGTCACGGCAGCGGAAGCGCAAGGACTTTCACGGTATGTCGATCCGATGATCGGCGTGGTGGGAAGCGGCGCCTGTATGCCCGGACCCTGTCTGCCGCATGCCTCAATCTATCCCAGCCCGGACACGCTCAAGCCCAAGCCCTCGGGCTTTGTGTTTGGCGACGCGGTCGTGGGTTTCTCGCAGCTCCACACGCAGGGCACCGGCGGCACGCCGACCTACGGCAACTTTCTGATCTCGCCGCGCCTGGGCCCTGGGATCAAGGAGGCCGACCACGCCTCGCCGCTTGCGGACGTGACGGCCACCTGTTCTGCGTATCGCGCGCGGCTGACGCGCTGGGACACGCGCTGCACGCTGGTGCCGGCTGCCCATAGCGCCCTCTACCGCTTCGAGTTTCCCGCGAACGAGGACGCCCGCTTGGTGTTCGATATCGCCCGCAAGATCGGCAAGGCCACCGCGCTGACCAACGGCGAGGTTAAGGTCGATGCCGCCACGGGAACCATCACGGGCGGCGGCACCTTCGATGGCAACTGGAACCCGGCCCCTTACCGGCTCTTTTTCTGCGCGAAAGTCGATGTGCGTCCCACAGGCGTCGGCACGTGGCGCGGTACGAACGCGACGGACGGTTCGACATCGGCACAAATTGACAAGCGCGAGACGCTGGGCGCGTGGCTGCGGTTCGACGCGCGGCAGACGCGCACCGTGAACCTCAAGATCGCGGTGTCGTTCACCTCCGTCGAGCGGGCCGCCGCGTGGCTGGACCAGGAGATTCCTGCTTGGGACCTCGACGGCTTGCAGGCGAAAGCGCAGCGGGCGTGGGACGAGGCGCTGTCGGCAATCGCGGTAGACGGCATGTCCGACGAGGACAGGAAGCTTTTCTATACCCATCTCTTCCACGGCATGGTTCAGCCGCGCGACCGCACAGGCGACGCCGACGGCTGGCCGGTCAACGCGCCGTGCTGGGACGACCACTATACGCTGTGGGACACATGGAAGACGCTCTTCCCGCTTATGGCGATCATTCAGCCCGAGACGGTGGCCGGCAACGTGCGGTCCTTTGTTGAGCGGTTGCACCGCAACGGGCAGTGCGCAGCCGCCTTTATCCAGGGCAAGGAGTACCGCGTGGGGCAGGGCGGCGACGAGGCGGACAATGTGATCTGCGACGCGTACGCGAAGCAGATTCCGGGCATCGACTGGAGCGCGGCGTGGGAGGTGCTCGCGGCGAACGCGGCGCGCCGCACCGAGGATTACCGCACCAGGGGCTGGGTGGCGCACAAGAGCAAACACGACTACTGCGGCCGCATGAAGTCCGGCTCCGGCACGATCGGCTTCTCCTACAACGACTGGTGCGCGTCGCAGGTGGCGACGGGTCTCGGCAAGACCGATGAAGCCAAGCGTCTGCTGGAGCGCTCGCGCAATTGGCGCAACGTCTGGGACGCCTCGCTGACCGACAGCGGCTATTCCGGGTTCATCCGCGCCCGCAACGCGGACGGGACGTTCCAGAAGACAGAGGCCCGCAAAGGCTACAACACCGATTTCTACGAGGGGACGTGCTGGCAGTATTCGTACGTGATTCCCCACGATGTGCCCGGTATGATCGAGATGATGGGCGGCAAACAGAAATTCACAGAACGCCTCCAGTTCGCCCTGAAGAACGATCTGATCGACTTCGGCAACGAGCCTTCGTTCATGACGATCTGGCTCTTCGACCATGTGCAGCGGCCCTATCTGGCGTCTTACTGGGCGGATAAGCTGCGCGGGCTGTTCACGAAGGACGGGCCTCCCGGCGATGACGACTCCGGCGCGATGGGCTCGCTCTACGTGTTCTTAAACGCGGGCTTCTTCCCCTTTGCCGGACAGGACGCTTACTATCTGCACGGCCCGCGCGCCTCGCGCTTTGCCTTCCGTGTGGCAGGCGGCAAGACCTTCGCCGTGACGGCTGCTAACGCGGGCGGCAACAACATCTATATTCAGTCGGCAACGCTCAACGGCAAGCCGCTGGATGTGCCGGTGATCCGCCACCGCGACATCGTGGCGGGCGGCACCTTGGCC
>CAYSXF010000239.1:0-6579 GCA_964434815.1 uncultured Lentisphaeraceae bacterium | reverse complement strand
TGCCCTTGGGCCAGCTCGCGGCGTTTCCGGCAGGCTGGACACCGATCCACACGGGCATGGCCAAGGCTCACGCCGATGCGCTGGCCATTGACTGCGATCCGACGCGCGTGCTGGAGTCCGTTGAGCTGCGTGCGACGTGCAGCGAGGCCGTCCTCGGGCTTGCCGGCCTGACGGCGCTGGAGGCGAAGTGACGCTACCTCAAAGCGAAAGCGATACGTGAATATCGAACTATGAAATACCTCAACACACTTCTCGCCGCCCTGCTGCTCGCGCCGCTGTCCGGGCTGTACGCCGCCGAAGATGCGCATGTGTTGTGGACGCCATCCGCTGCTTTGCCGATGACTGTGGGGATGCCGGTGCTGGAAGGCGTGCGTTTCTCCGTCATCAAGCCCTACGAGATTCAGAAGGACGGCTACCGCTTTCTGCACGGCGTTGCGCTCGTTTGGCACAAGGGTCGGCTTTTCGCGTCGTTCGCTCACAATAGAGGCGTGGAGAACACGGACACCGAGGAGGCGCGCTATTGTGTGAGCGATGACGATGGCAAGACGTGGAGTCCTGTGTCCACCATCGCTAAAGGAGCCGAGCCGGGCACCTCGGTCAGTCACGGCGTGTTTCTCTCGCGCCAGAATCAGTTGTGGGCCTTTCACGGGGCCTTCACAGGTTTCTTGGGTGAGTTGCACACGCTTGCATACGTGTGGGACGAAGCCAAGGGCACGTGGGAACCCCAAGGCACGGTGATTGGTGGCCGTTTCTGGCCCTGCCAGGCACCGGTGAAGATGGACGACGGCAACTGGATCATGTCCGGATTCCGGGTGGGCGTCACTGGCGAGGAGAACAAGCAGCCTGCAGCCGTCGCGATCAGTCACGGAGAAGACCTCATGAGATGGGATGTCGTCCCCATCCGCGCATGTCCGAGCAAGGACCTTTGGGGCGAGTCCGCCGTGTTCGTGAGCGGCAAACACGTGGTCAACATCTCGCGCTACGGTGCCGAAGCGAAGGCGCTCATGGCCGTGAGCGACGACTATGGGCGCACCTGGAGCCCGTCGTTGCCATCAAACCTGCCCATGACCACGAGCAAGCCTTACGCAGGCACGTTGAGCACCGGCCAGCACTATCTCATCGGCACCACCGCCGCCGACAGCGGCAAACGACGTTCGCCCTTGACCATCGCCGTCACTCGGCCCGGCGAGAACGTGTTCAGCAAGGTGTTCGTCATCCGCCGCGCGGAGTTTCCCGGCGGCCCCGGCGAGTCGCACCGCGATGCGGCGCTTGCGTATCCGTATGCCATCGAACACAACGGGCATCTCTACGTCGGCTACTCCAACAGCGGCGGCAACGTGGGCCGCGTTGGCACTGGCCGTGAACTCGCCAACAACAACAGCGCTGAACTGGCCGTGATCCCCGTCCAAAGTCTCGGTGTGAAACCATGAAATCTTCTGCTCTCATTCTCACCGCCCTGCTGCTCGCGACGCGGAAATCGCGGTGCTCAGATTTTTGTGGGATAATGAGTGTGTGCCTGGCCTGTGCCTTCGGAAGCTTCGCCGCAGGGGTTCAGAGTCTGACCGCGACTGGACACGATAGCCGGATTGATCTGAAATGGGCTCCGTCGGCAACGAGCGGCTTCAACATCTATCGCTCGGCTGACGGATGCGAGCCGTTCGTGAAGATCAACAACAAGCCTCACGGCCCTTCTGTCTACAGCGATTTCATCGGCGAGAACAACCGGACGTTTTACTACCGCGTGAGCCCGACTGACACCAACGCGATTGCTGACACCGGAGCTGCGCCCGTCGTTTCCGCGCGGTCGCGTGAGATGAGCGACGACGAGTTGCTGACGTCGGTTCAGGAGGCCACGTTCCGCTATTTCTGGGATTACGCCCATCCCGTCAGCGGGCTGATCCGCGAGCGCTCCGAGTTCAGAGATCTTTGCGCCACGGGCGGCACCGGCTTCGGCCTGTTCGCCCTGATGGTGGGCGCGGAGCGGGGCTTCGCGCCGCGCGCCGAGGTGGCGGAGCGAACCCGGATCATCCTCGCTTTCCTCGAAGACCGGGCGCAGCGCTACCATGGCGCATTTCCCCATTGGATTCATGGTGCCACGGGTAAGACCCTGCCGTTCAAGTTCGATGACAACGGAGCGGATCTCATTGAAACCGCTTTCCTCATTCAGGGCGTCTTGGCGGCGCGGCAGTACTTCAGCGGCGCAGGTGCGGCCGAGGCCGAGATCCGGCAGCGGGCCACCCGGCTGTGGGAGGGCGTGGAGTGGAACTGGTTCCTCAGAGACCCCGGCAGCAAAACCCTGTATTGGCACTGGTCCCCGGAGTTCGGGTGGAAGAAGAATGTGTGGGTTGCCGGCTGGAACGAGGGGATGATCGCCTACCTGCTGGCCATTGCTTCGCCGACGCATCCGATCCCTGCCGAGTGTTACTACGGCGGCTGGACGCGTACGCAGACCTACGCCAACGGCAATGAATACTACGGCATCACTCAGTGGGTGGGGAAGCCGATGGGCGGAGCCCTGTTCTTCACCCAGTATTCCTTCCTCGGTTTCGACCCGCGGAACAAGCGCGACCGCTTCTGCGACTACTTCGCCAACAGCCGCAACATCAGCCTGATCCATCGCGCCTACTGCATCGAGAATCCCGGCAAACACAGCGGATATGGGGAACGGGTCTGGGGGCTCACGCCCAGCGTCGGGCCGGGCGGCTACCATGTCTGCGCGCCGGGAAAGAACGATGACGGCACCATCGCGCCCACTGCCGCCATCAGCGCCATGCCCTATACGCCGGCGGAATCGCTGGCCTGCCTCAAGCATCTGTACCACACGTATGGCAAGCGGCTGTGGGGCGAGTTCGGCTTCAGGGACGCCTTCAACCTCGACCGCGACTGGTTCGCCGACGGCTGGCTGGCCATCGATCAGGGCCCGATCATCGCCATGATCGAGAACCACCGCACCGGGCTCTGTTGGCGCATGTTCATGGCCAATCCGGAAATCGCGCCCATGCTCCAGTCGATCGGTTGGCGGACGGCGACGATGCCGGCGACCCAGGCGTCCATGCACTGACTGGGCATGGATGAAAATTCCAACACGTCTCTGCGATCTGCCACAAAGGCATCTTCTTGGCTCGGGAAAGCTGGCAATACAGCTTTTTTACCGTATGGTCGTTTTCCCGTGGAATATTTGTCTGATAGGTGTCACGATATGAATGCTGAATTTTATCGGAAGGTGAAGCGATGTAAAGGAGTGTGTCATGAAGCAATCTGCTGATAACAGACGCGTTGTTCTTGCGATGCTAATGACGCTGGCGACGGCCTGCGCAGAGGCGGTGACAGTCACTTGGGATGCCGACTCTGGTACCGCCGGTGCCCAGGACGGGAGCGGAAATTGGAACGCCACGGACACAAATTGGTGGAGCGGTTCCAGCGGCGTCCTCTGGTCCGACGGTGCGGATGCGGTTTTCGGCAACACGAATGGAGCCGCAGGAACCGTCACCCTCAACGCCGGGAACGTCAAGCCCAACAGCCTGACCTTCAATGCCGCAGGCTCCGGCACGTATATCCTCGCTTCGAGCGGCACCAATGCCCTCGACTTCAACGGCGTCGCGCGTACGGTCACCGTCAACGCCAGCGACGCGGCGGTCTCCGGCATCATCACCAACGGTGGGCTCACCAAGTTCGGGAACGGTTCGCTCACGCTCGCTGGGCGCGCGACGGTGAGCAGCCTCCAGATCAATGGAGGGAGTGTCGCGGTGTCCTCGAACCTAGCGGTCAACGGCACGGGCGGCTCCAGTGTCTTCTATTTGGGGAACGGCAATACCGCCTACTCGGGCACGCTCACCATCAACACGGGCGCAACCGTGATGGTCACAGGCTCGTTCGGCGACGCGGCGGTCATCGGCCGCGACGGCGGCAGCGGCACCGTGGTCCAGAACGGCGGTCTGTTCCAGTTTGGAATGAGTGGCCAGAGCTTCAACATCGGGGCATCGAGCAGCGGGAGCACCGCCGCTCTCTACGCGATGAACGGCGGCACGCTGGATCTGGTCAACCACATCTTTAATGTCTCGTTTTACGGTGCGGGTGCTTTCACGGGCACGCTCAGCCAGACCGGCGGCGTCATCACCAATGTCAACACCTTGTCGCTCGGCAACGCCACAGCGATGGGCAATTATACGCTCGGCGGAGGATCTGTGTTTGTAGGCGCGGGAGGCATTGTCGGCACGGCGGGTAAATGCAAGATCAATCTGGGCGGGGGTACGGTGGGCGCGACCGCCGGTTGGACGTCTTCGCTGAACATGAACCTGACGAACCTCAACGGCTCCGTCATGTTCGATACGGAAGGCAACGCGGTAACGCTGAACGGCGTGCTTTCCGGCAATGGCGGCCTGAACAAGAAAGGCACGGGTGCGCTGACGTTGAACAACACGAACAGCTATAGCGGCGGAACGACCGTGTACACGGGCGACGTGGTTATCGCCAATGCGAGTGCGCTGGGTATCGGCAGCGTGACCGTTGCCAACAGCGCACGCCTGCTGGTGAGCGGTAATATCAATGTCCCTAACACCTTGATGTTGGGCAGTGAAGCGCCGGCTTACAACAACCAACTGCTCAGCACGGGCGGAAGCAACATTTTGAGCGGCCCCATTACGGTCAACGGCTCCTCGATCGCGGCCTCTGGTGGCAGCACGCTGCGCATTACGAATGGCATAGCGGGTCCAAGCTACGTCAGCTTTGCTTCCAGCGGACTGACCATCCTGGAAACGCGCCCCATCACGCTCACCAATCAGACTGTCTACTTCGGCGGAGGAAGCGCGGGTGCGATCCGGCTCAACGTGGGCAACAATGTGTTCAGCACTGCCAACTTCTGGGGCGGCGTGACCCTGTTCCTCGGTCTCGCGGACGCCTTGCCGACGAATGTGGCCATAACCGCAAACAACTCGGCCGGCGGCAGATTGGATCTCAACGGCTTCAATCAGACCGTTGGCAAGTTGGATCAGAATTCGACCTTCCTGGTGACGGTCACCAACAGCGGCACCTCGGCCACGTTCACCGTCAATCAAAGCGCGAACACGGCTTTCGCCGGACAGATCGGCGGCAGTCTGGCATTGGTCAAAACAGGAGCCGGGACGCTGACGCTGAGCAACACAAACACGTTCACAGGCGGGGCCGTGGTCAGCAACGGCACGCTCAAACTAGCTGTCGGGAGCGCACTGCCCTCTGCCGGTCCGGTGGCCGTGGCGGGCGGTGTCTATGACCTTGGCGGCTTCACCGTCACGAACGGTGCCGTGACGCTCAGTGGCGGCGAAGTGGTCTATGGGGCGCTGCAGGCTGCAACCCTCACCTTGACGGGGGGCTGTTCAATCAAGGCTGCGATCAGCGGCAGCGGCGGGCTGACCAAGAGCGGGCCGGGTACGGCACTCGTTCAAAACACGCTGGGTTACGCGGGCCCGACCGTGGTCTCGGGGGGGACGCTCAAACTGCAGCCGCTGCCGTCCGGCACGGTGGCCTATTACGGGTTCAACGATTCTTCGAATCTGGGGAAGGACGGCAGTCCCCAGAGCAACGCGCTCAAAACGGTGACGGGCACGCCGCAGTACAGCGCGAGCGGCAAGTTCGGCGGCGCGCTCTATCTGGACGGCTCGTCGACGCTCGGCACCGCGTCGGGCGCGTTCCCCAGCGGCGTACCGACCGGTGCCGCTCCCTACACGGTGTCTGCGTTCATCCGTGCCGATTCCGGCTGTTCGGGCAATGGCGGCTGGGTCGGTTACGGCAACGCGGCGACCAGCCAGGCCAACAATTTCCGCCTGAACGGCACCTATACCAACGTGTGGAATTACTGGTGGTCCAACGATTTCGGAGCCAATATACCGAGCGGAAGTTTCACGGACGGGTGGCACTCGGTTGTCGGAACCTGGGACGGAACCACGGAGATTATCTATATCGACGGCGTGAACAAGGCGTCGAGGAACCCCACGGGTCTCAATGTCGGGACGAACAATTTCGTTGTGGGCAGAACGATCAGCGACGTCAACTTCAAAGGTTGGGTGGACGACCTGCTCATCGCGAACCGGGCGCTGACGGCGTCTGAGATTGCGTCGCTCAACACGCTCGACTTCCGCGACTGCAAGTTGCCTGCCAGCACCTCACTGCAAATTGCGAACGGTGCCGTTCTTGATCTTAACGGCTATAGCCAGAGCGTCGCTTGGCTGAGTGGCAGTGGAACGGTCACGGGCGGCACGCTGACGGTCACCGGGCGCCTGACACCCGGCGACACCAATACCGTGATCAGCACGCTGACGGTTCAATCGGGACTGGTTCTGGCGGCGGGTGTCACCAACGACTTCGACTGCACGTCAACGGCTTCCGATGTTGTGAATGTGGCGGGCACGCTGACGCTGTTAGGGGCGGGCACAGTTCAGTTGTCTCTATCCGACACACATCATCCGCCGCAACAAGTCACCCTCTTCACGTTCAATGCGTTGACCGGCGGTGGAAATCTGGCGGGTTGGAATGTCGTGGGAGTTTCAGGCGGTTACACTGCTAAACTTATCGCTCGGGCGAACGACATCGTGCTGACCGTCAGTC
>CAYSXF010000238.1:0-6595 GCA_964434815.1 uncultured Lentisphaeraceae bacterium | reverse complement strand
TCGTCGGCAGCGTCAGATGTGTATAAGAGACAGAGATACGGCCACGGGCTCCACGCTTCCGCCGCTGCTTCGCAGCCATACCGGGCCGGACCCGCGCACATGCCGCGAAAGTGGCGGCGGCAAACCCGGCGCGGCATGTGCGCCTTGCGGGCGGTGCCAGTCGGCAGGCCTTTGTGGCGACCGCCCGCATCCGGTCCGGTACGGTCTCCGGCGGGGCGTTGCGCGGCGGCATCACGGCGGAAGGCGTGCCGGCAATCCGGAAGTCGCAAGCGACCAAGCGGCCAGCCGTTCCGGTTGCCGTCGCGCCCGCCGCCGTTGTCAGCTTCCCAGTGCGGCAGCCCCGCCGCTCCGCGTCGAGGGCTTGCCGCTCCACCCGCGTCCCTTGCGCGGGGTTCCGCTTCGCGTGGCCCTGCGGGGCGTGGCGTCGCCTGCGGCAGCCCTGTGTACTCACTCGCCCATCTTCAACTGCTAACCGTTAGCAGTTGATCGGCAGAACGCGCGACTTGCCGTCGGTTCACCGGCCGCTCCGACTCGGGTCTCAGGTAGTATTCCGTATACTACCTGACGGCTGGAGGAATTGGCTGTTGTTGCCTCAATGATAGGTACTTCCGCCCATTCTACCACGGGGCTCAGGTAGCAAAAGGTTTACTACCTGACGGGCTGGAAGAAGTCACAGTTTCGGCCTCACGGGATAGGTCTTTCCGTCCACTCCGACCCGTGTCTCAGGTTGTAAACCGTTTACACCCTGATCGGTCAGGACCTTTCGCATGTTGGCCACAAAACCACGGCTTAGGTAACCGCGATTCGCGATAGACGCTCCACTCATCAGCAGGTGAAACTTAGGCGTGCTTTCCGGAGCCCTGCGCTTTCCCGCGCGCGTGCGCTGCTACCCCGCTACCCTGTTACTCAGCTACTCTGCTACCCTGTTACTCTGTCTACTGCTACTACTCTGTATACTGTATATCTCTGATACATATATCTTCTCTTATCTAGGTCACGCAGTCGGCGTTACCTGAGCGTTACCGGTCTAGGTCACGCAATCAGCGTTACCCGAGCGTTACCTGAGCGTTACCGCCCGTTTTCAGCCGCACTGCGCGCCTTGTATGCGGCGACGCGCAGCGCCTCGTAAACCGCTCCATCATCCCCAGCCACCGCCTCGTAAAGCCCCTTGCCGTGCAGGTGCAGTCGGTTGTACTCCGCCTCGGTCTTGTTGGGACCGCCGGAAACGGCGCGACGTTCGCGCGTGGCGCGTTCAACGGTGCCGGGGAGTGTCATTGCAGCACCCGACGCCAGCGGCCCGTCTTGGGCGATCCTGACGCGCTGGCGTGCGGGCGCCTCCTCGACCCGCGCGTATGCGCCGCTACCCTGCTACCCTGTTACCAGTTACTCTGTCACTCCGCTACCCTGTTACTCTGATTACTGTCTATCTCTGATACATATATCTTCTCTTCTCTGGTCACGCTCGCGTCACGCTTTTATCACGCTGACCGCGTGACGCCACGTCTGGCGCCATGGCCAGCACCCGCTGTCCTCACCGCCAGCTCCGGCGGCACGCTCCTGCGCGCCGGAGGCGGGGACAGACCACGCGTCTTGCCATCGGCCCCTATACGCTCGGTCGCCTGCCTCCAACTGGGAACGGTTCCCAGTTGAATCCCCACAAACGGGTGGCTGACGGCCAGGCGGAGTAGGAAGCACCGGATAGCTTTTGCCATCACTTCCGACCCGCTCCTTGGCATTCTTCCAGGTTGGGAAATTCCCAAGGTGGACGGTTACCGTTTTCGGGTCGCAACTTTCCACGGTGGAAAGTTGATTGGCAGCACAAGCGACATACCGTCATGTCCCGTGCGCTCCTGCGCCGACGCCCAGGTTGGAACCGTTCCAAGCTGACGCCATGCACATCAGTCGTCCACACGACCAACAGCGCAACCGTATTCACCACCCGCACACAGTGGCGCTCGGACGCTTCGGACGGTTGCGCGGAAGTTATTACATTAAAGTTTCTTTCTCATATGCATTAACCTTGGGAAGACCGTCCGAACCGTCCGAGAATCCGCCCTCCATGGCGGCAGACGCGTCAAACAGGCCGGAAGCCGGACGCCACGGTTCGCCGCCCACCGGCACCTGTGGCAGACCGCAGCAAACCCCCGATCCCAAAAAGCATCGCAACCCTAAAACTCCAGTCCTTCAAAACACGCCGCTCCACCCTGCATTTCCCCTGCACGATGCAGGGGGCGCGCACCGCGCCTGAAACGCCGGGAAGAAACACTTTTGCCAGCCTGTCCTCTTCCCGCAGTCCCGGCGCTCATGGGGAGCTGTCGGGGAGCTGAACAGCGCCCCGGTCTACGGCGCCATCCCTTTCCGCCGCCTCTCTTTGCCAGTTCCACACATACCGCGTCGCGGTGCGCCCGCCCTGTTTGCCTCTCCGGACACACACGAGCCAGCCCAACTCCTCGATCGCGTGGAGGCAGTTGCAGACGCAGGTCGCGCTTATGCCCGCGACTTTCCCGAACTCGTGGCACGGTATCCAGAACTCGCGCGACTCGCCGACCGCCGCCGCCATGTTGCGGGCCACGCGCCAGAGAGTGGCCATGTTCGTCCCCTCGTCGACCATCCCGTCGGACGGCAGCGGGTGTGGGCGGCAAAGCGCCCACGCGTACGCGTCGGCGAGAAGATCCCTGACGCCGTCGCGCGCCCGGTCAAACCCGAACGAGAAGTCCTTCAGCGTGCGCTCGAACTCCTCGTCGGGCAGCGGCCCTGACTTGACCCGAAGATACCAGGCCTTGCACAATTTGCGCGCCTGCGGAGAGCCGAGGTCCAGATTGTGCCGCGCCAGCCGGGCCAGCTTGAAGATGGCGGCCTTGCGACCGCCCGCGCCGGCGGGGACACATAACGCGACCGCCTCTTCCTCTGTCACCTGTACAGAGAGAGACAGAGATACAGGGTAGCTACTGTATACGCTGTTACTTACTTCTGAGATATCCATCTCCGTTTCTCTCTGTCTCTCCTCTGCTTCTCTCTGTAAACCCGTCGCAGGTTTGCCGCCGGCTTTCAACGGCGGCGCCGGGCGCACCGGGATCGGGAACGGGGTCGCGCTCATGACCGCAGCCCCCCTTCCTCCGCGGCATGGAGCGCCGCACGCCTTCTCAGCATGACGCCTCTCATGGCCCGGCCTCCCCCGCGTCCGACTTTTGACCATGGTCGAAAGTTCGCAGAACGGCGGCCCTGTAACCCGCCAGCTCCGCGGCCTCGCTGACCTCCAGACGCTGTTCATGGTTGAGCCTGTCGACGTCGATCACCTGCAGAAGGGCGTCCATGACGATCTTGCGCAGCACCGGGGGCTTGACGGCCTCCAGTTCCCAAACGTGCCTGCCGTACCGCCGGATATACTCGCGCGCCGTGCTCGCCCCGACCTTCGCCTCCATGTCCGGCTGCAGCCCCAGTTCCACCACCTGGCTGTGGTTCAGCGCGGCCTTGACGACCAGCAGCCGGTCCTCCGGCACGCAGAAATCGTCGCGCAGGGAACGCCCGAACGATTCGGCGATCGTCATGCCGGCGGGGTCGAGATCGGACACGACGACGACGGCGAGCCGGTCCTTCCCGCTCTTCTTCCAGCGCTCGACCATCGCGGCGCGCGGCGGCAGAGACGAGAAGCCCCTCATGACGGTCATCGGGACCGTGAGCTCGTCGGAGACCGGCCGGAGAGTCCCGCGGACCGTCAGCTTCTCGACGACAAGCTCGACGTGGTCGGGCTGCGTCTGCAGCAGGTCGCGCCAGTAGTTCTTGAGGAACCCCTCAAGCGCCTCCCTCAAATACGCCTGCGGATGAGGGTGGACGTGGTACAGCGTTGTCGGCCTTGTCGAGTCCTCGATCGCGCTCATCGGGATCTCGCCGTTCAGCCGCAGGCGGGTCAGGATGCCCGTCAGCGTGTGGTATGACTTGGCGTTGTTCATGTACCTGCCGCGCTTCCTGCAGTGGACCCGGGGCGGGTCGTTGAGCAGCAGGTAATGGATCTGCCTGTCGGACAGCGGCCATTCCCCGCGCATCTCGGAAACGACCCTCACGCACGCGTCGGCGAGCGGCCTGTTGCCCAGGATCGCGGACCGGCCGCGCCTGTCGCCCAGGGCCAGGCAGGCTGCGTCGCCCCCGGAGCCGCGGCGCCGCGACTCCACGAGGAGCCTGTGCGCCGCGGTCGGGTCGATCGTGACCGCCAGCTCGCGGGCCTGCTGGTCGATAGTCTTCACCCGCTGCGCGTTGTGCTCGACCACGAGCCGCACGAAATCCGGAGAGCCGGCAGGCACGTCGACGACGCGGCACGGCACCGAGCCGAGCCCGGCCATGCGCGCGGCGCAAAGGCGGCGGTTACCGCTGATCACCCATCCGCCGGCATTGACCACCAGCGGGGCGAGCACCCCTTGCCTGATGATGCTCTCCGCCAGCTCGACGACGTCCGGGTCGGTCTCGCGGATCACCCCGTAGATGCGGTCGTTCTCGGGCGGGGTTCTAAGGCCCGTAATCAAAATTTGACCATGATAGAAAGTTTCCTCATTCACCGTGTCTCCTCCTCTTCCTTCATCAGTCCTGACCACTCCTCCGCACACCGTGCGGGTTTGGCCATTCGCCTGTAATAACCTCTTGTCAACGGGCGCGGCGCCTTGCGGACAAAGGCCGGGCGCAACCGCCTTTTCAACCGTCAATAATGCCGTCAACCGCCACCCAGCGGCACTCACGAAAATCCCTGTATCCGCCTGATATTTGCAGGGGAACCCCACATCTCAAAATACCTTCCCAATGGTGGTCTTTGCCCTTTGTGGAGCGTTGCTCACGCCATGCCCTTCAGATAATGCAGCCTCTGCACCGCACCGTCCTTGTCCGGGCGCAACGCCCCGGGCAGCCGCGTCAGCCTGTCGGCGTTCCTGCAGGCCCGGTCCGCCTGATGCTCCTTCAGCGCGGCGGGATTGCAGACCGCACAAAGAAGCGTGTCCAAGGCCGTTTGCCATGCGGCGGCGTCAGCCGTCCCGATCTCGACAAGCGCATGGACGCTCTTGTTTCCGCTGAATGTCAGCGACCTGACGGGCAGGGTCCCGGTGTCGAGCACGCCTGTCCAGAAATTGACCTGATCGGACAGGGACATCGCGTCAAACTCCACCAGCGCGAATCTGAAGGCCGCGACGCATGACCCGCACCTGAATGACGGCTTGCCTTCCTTGCTCACACCCTCGACACCGGACAGAGGGTTAGCGATCATCAACGGCGGCAACGATCCGGAGGTGAGCATGTCCCGCCATGCCGCAGCCGTCCGGATGTTCGCGCCGATCACGCCCCTGTCGTACTTGTCCCCGATGAAAAGCAGGTCGCCGTCTCCGTACAGGGCGGAGAGGAACGCATGTGCCTGTCTGCTAGGTTCATTCGGTATCGGCACCGGGCTGCGCTCCGGAAACGGCAATGAACTTGAACCCGCCCCCGTCTCGATCATGCGGGCGACGAAGTCGCTTGCCCTGGACCCCAGCGCCGGCCTCGTTTTCGGCGACGGGGTCCATCGTGCGGCCGGCCGCGTTCCGCTTAGCGGCCGGGTGTCCCGGTGCGCCGTCTGCAGAGCGTGCCGTATCTCGGCCTCGGTCAAGGGCGGCGTGCCGCCCTCCTCCAGCACCTCGGCAAGTATCCTCTCGTCGCCCTGACCCGCCATGATCCCCAGGCTCACCAGCCCCAGCAGCCGCCCGTTTCTCTGGCCCACCGCGCCCGCCAGCCCGGCCAGCCCGGCGCGGTATTTCTCTTCTATCCCGGATCTCATTTCCGCGTTTCCTTTTTGCTGTGGCGCCCCGGCTTTCTAATCTTCCCCCGCCTAACATAGTATAGGCGGGAGGGAAGATTGAAATGCCTTTAACTTTCCAATCTTTCTAATCTTCCGGAGAACCTTGGGAAGATTTGAATGTTTGCACGGCCTCGGGTGTTCCGATGAAGTGTTTGTTCCTGACGCCCGAGGGGGTTCTCGCCAATTTCCCGAGACGCTCCAGGCGTCCGATCCCGCTGCGGGCGCCGTCCTTGGTCACGCCCCACCCGCGGACCGCCATGTGAAGTTCGTCGACAGTCATGAGCGTCTGGGCCAGCCCGAGAACCGCGTCGTCGTCGAACGGGACGCTTGCCTTTTTCCGTTTCGGGTTGGCGGCCGACTTGACCTCCTCCAGCCAGGCCTCCACATCCAGCGGCTCGATCATGGAATAGGTCATCGTCACGGGGTCAAGCCGGATGCGCAGCGGCGCGGGCCTCTTCCCGTTGTTGTTTTTCGAGGGCGCCCAGACGAGGTCGGGAGTCTCGCTCTGGTCGTGCGGCCCGACATTGATGACGGCCCTGCTGCACGAGAACAGGGCCTTGGAGTCTTTGCCGAAGTTGGCCGCGTCGAACCCGACCGCCTGTGCGAGGTTGAGGGCGCCAGTCCGCGCGTGCGCCAAGACCACGATGCCGCAATCCGGGTTGACCGCGCCGGCCAGCTTGCGGAGCGACACGATGGTTGACCGCACGTCCCGGTCGAACCCGTCGCCCTCCAGAACGTCGCCCCACGGGTCGACCCACAGGACGTCGGGCGGCCATTCCTTAAGCG
>CAYSXF010000237.1:0-6627 GCA_964434815.1 uncultured Lentisphaeraceae bacterium | reverse complement strand
CAGGCCTTGGCCATGTCCGTGTGGATCGGTGTCCAGCCTGCCGGAAACGCCGCGAGCTGGCCCAAGGGCACCGGCACTCCGGCGAGGCTGAAGTGCTGGAAGTAGCAGTCGAGGTTGAACGGCGGGATCAGCGAGGTCAGCGAACTCTGTCCGTCCGCGTAACGCAGCACCACCTCGCCGTTGGGCAGATAGTTCTTCATCGGATGGACATAGCTCTGGAGCAGCAGCCACACCCGTTCGCAGCGCGCGCCGACCGGCACGACGGCCCCACCCGGCAGCGGATACGGCTGCCAACTGGCCAGCGCCAGCAGGTTCTTCGGCGCAGCCTTGCCCCCAGCCAGCGGCCGGCCCGCGGTCAGGAAGAGCACGCCGTTGGTCGCCGTGAGCACGCGCGGCGAGGTCGGCTGTTTCAGCGCCGGATTGCCCCACCAGTGCGACAACGGCATCGGTCCGTCGGCGTAGTCGAAGGTGAACTTCGTGTCAGTGAACTCCTCGCTGGTGAGATTGTACGAGGACGCCAGGTCGAACAAGAGTAAGCGGCTGCGCTCGGACTCCGACAGCGGCGGCGGCGAGAGAGGCGGCTGCTGCTCAGTCAAGTGCGTCGCATCCTTGGGAGGCTCGAGGGGCGGTGCCGAAGGGCCGCAGGTCACCGTCACGACCGACTCGGTCTCAGGCGGCGTGACGATCTCCTGACCGCCAAGACCGCTGCGGACGCGCTTGCTCACAGGCTTAGAGGTGCGGATGTTGAAGGTGGCGCGGTCGCCCTCGCGGCGCCAGTCGTAGCTCACGTCGGGCGTGCGGATGCTCGCTTGCCGCCAGTCGGAGGGGAACGCCGGGCAGAGGTCGATCCTGCCCTCGTGCAGCGCGGGCTCGATGCCGAACAGGCCGCGCACCGCCACGTGCATGTGCGGGTCGTCCGAGTCCACATCCTCGCGGTCGCCGCCGCCCGCTCCGGTGTTGGCGATGCCCATGTTGATTCCGGGGCAGTCGCTGCGGAAAGCCGAGCCGACCGCAGTCCGCAGATAGGGCCACCACACGTCGGCGTCGCCGCTCTTGAATCCGGCCAAAACGGCCAGGCAGGTGTCGCCCGTCGGCACCCATTGGCAGCTCCAGCGGATCGGCCACCAGTCGCTGCACATCAGCAGGCGCACCCCCGGCTGCGGCTCGAAGCCATAGTGGGCCGCGACCCACCGCATCGCGCGCCGCGACTGAGCGGCGTCGAGCAGGCCCGCGTTGACGGCGAGATACTCCTCCCACGTCTGGGGATGGCCGCGCCACAGTCCGTCGGAGCCGATACAGCCCAGCCGGCCCTCCCGCTCGTTCCACAGCTCGAGGAAGATCGCATCGCGCGTCTTCGCGGCCAAGGCGCGGTACTCGTTTTCCGCGGCCGGGTCGCCGACCACGGCCGCCATGCGCGCCGCGCGGTCGAGCATCGCCCAGCTCATCGCGCTCGGCGCTGCGGATTTCGGCCCCTTGCCGTTTGAGTCGCAGTTCCAATACTCGTAGGCGTCGCGAAACAGGCCGTCGCCATCGGAATCGTTGCGGGAGCGCATCCATGCCACCGCCTGGCGCACCGCAGGCCAGAGGTCGAGAACGAACTGCCGGTCGCCGGTCCAGGTGTAGTGACGCCAGACCTGATCCACCCAGTATGTCGTGTTGTTCTCGGCGCTGAACGCAACGAGCGACGGCGACACCCACCGGATGAAGCCGTCATTGCCCTGCATCGCGCCATACAGCCGCAGACACTCGGCCATGGCCGCGTGGTCGCCGGCCCACTCCTTGCCGTACCAGCCCGTCGAGATGTGCGAGTACATCTGCCAAATCTGGCCGCCGAGCACGAGCCCCGGCCCCTGGCGGTGGTATTCGCTGACGCACCGCGCCCAGTTGATGAGCGCGTTCAGCCGCGCGTCGGGCGTGCGGATCTGGAACTCCGCGCGGCGCTGGTCCCAGTGCTCGCAGGTGCGGCGAAGCTCCGTCTCCGGCGCGGCCAGCAATTGCCGGAAGTGCTTCTCCGGCTCCAGCGCGCGCCCGACGTAGCACTCCCGCCACGACTGCTTGAGCGTCTCCCGCTGCTGCGGCCAGGCGGCCGCGCCAGCCGTGTCGAGCCGGGCCAGCGTCTTCTGCACGCGCACCTCGTCATGCTGCGTCACGCCCCACGCCGCCACGAGGTGGTACACCCGGCGCGGCTGAGAGGCAACGAACTCCGCCTGCTGACCGTAAGCCGCGGCACGCGCGTGCGTCTCTCCGGTTCCGTCCCAACCGGCAAGAACCAGGCCATTCGGCAGATTCGGTTCGGTGATGCGCGCCACGCCGTCAGCGAAGTCGACGCAGTTGGACTGCACCTCGGCCGGCTTCCACCAGATGCCGCCGAACTGCCACAGCAGGCGCGTCTCCTGGTCGAACTCGACGCGACAGATCAGCCCATGGAAGTCGAGGGCCGGCGCCATCGTGATCCTCACGCCGGCAAGCTGGTACTCTGTGTAACCAGGGCGGAAGGAGGTTGTGATGCCGGACTGCTCATCGAGCCAGTTGGTTTTCCCGCCCTCGCCGGGCACGCCGAGGCGCAGCGTGCCCATGCAGGGATTGACATCGCCCAACTGCGCGTCGGGCCGCGGCCAGAGCGGAAACACCCGCTCGTCCTTGGCATAGCTGCCGTTGCCGGCCACGGTGTCCATGCGGAAAACCGGCACGTCACCGGTCCAGATGCGGTTCTGGCCGTGAACGATAGGCCGGTTCAGTTTACGCGTGCTGCCGCTGATCCGAAAGCCGCCATCCTCGACCGGCTCGTACACTGGCGTGATATCGCCTTTGCCGTCACCAGGCGCCATGAACGGCGAGCGGCCCAGCAGCACGCTCTGATCCGGCTGCACCGGCTTCAGCGGCTGCAGCGGCGCCTTCAAGAAAGTGACGGATGGCTTGAGGACGCGGCGGGTGCCGATCAGCTCCCGATCGCTGCGGTCCATGGCTTCCTGCGCGGCGCGCTCCTGCCCCATGAACTGGGCGACCGGCCGTTCGCACCGCGTGAGCGTCAAAGCTTTCGCCTGCACCTGCACCGTCGCGCCGGTGGCCGCCCATTCGCGAACGCCGTCGTCCAGCACGACAGCGGTCTTCTCGCCAGCCAGCGGCACGTCGAACGCCAGCGGCTTGTCCGCCACGAAAAACGGAACACCCATGCGGCGCTCGTAGCGGCTCTTGCCCGGAGGCAGGATCGGCCGCGCGCGATTTTGATTCTGCGCCGCGAGATCATTCAGCAGGTTCGCAAAGAGCCGCTCGAGATTCGGACGGTACTCATCGCCGGCCGTGGTGAAATCGGCCAGACGCCAGCCGACGAAGAGCACGCGTCCCGCGCCGACCCGGTACTCCACCAGCGGACGCTCGCCCGCGCCGCTGCCGTTCGCCAGCAACTCGCCGCTCGGGCCGGCCGTGCCGTGGAAATCCGCCAGCGCGTTGCAGCCCCGCGTCGTGAGCGGCACGGGCTTCGTCGCGTCCAACCCAGCAAACGCCGGATGCCCGCGGTGCTTGTCGAGAACGCGGAAACCGCTGACAACGGCCGCCTCGCTGACGCCCAGCACGCGCAACGGCGTCGGCTCAATGGACAGCTCGTTCAAAAAACGCCCTGCCGCACCCGACAGCAGCAAAGCGCCGCCGCAGTCGAGATAGGAGCGCAGGTCGGCCCGATCACCCTCGTCTAGCCACTGCTCCTGCGCCTGGCCATCCCCGTCGTTGATCCAGATCACATCACACTCTTCGAGCGCGCGCGGCGCGCCGCCTTCGTCCTGCCAGCCGCCAGCCTTTGCCGGAGAGAGTTGCACGACACTGCCCTTTGTCTCTGCAAAGGCCAAAACGGCGGCATTGTGCGGCCCCAGCGGCTTGCCTGCTGTGCCTTGCAGCAAACCGATTCGAAGCGCCTGCTGCGCGACAGCCTGGGCACCGACCAACAGCAGGGCTGAGAGGAGCGTGAGTGTGTGTTTCATTACGTTTGAACGGTAGCACACACTCTGCCCCTTTTCAAGCCGGCCCCTTCCCGCTCCCATCCCTGCAAGGGCACTGAGCGGTTGTCGGTGTCTTTCCTGTTAATGAAGGTTACCTCTACTCCTCACGTGAAAAACCTTTCTCTGCGTTCCCCGTGCTCTGGATTGCCGCTCTTGAATATGGGAGTCCGTCGCACTATACTACCGGGCATGGACAAGAAAGAGCTGGTGACGTACCTCGAAGGCATTGATCAGGCGTTGCGTTCAAAGGCGACGCTCCACATCTATGGAAGCGCTGCATGTATCCTTCTGGACGAGCCGGACCGGACGAGTCTCGATATCGATGTCGCGGGACCTTATTCCGTGGTTGACCAAGGCGATCTGCGTCAAGCCGCCGAAGCGGCAAGAATCCCCGTCAACCCAGACGACAGCTATGCGGGAGACCACATCGAATGGGTCGGCCCCCTCAGGCTCTGCCTCCAACCCCCTGTGGAGGGAAAGTGCCTGACCCTGTGGCAAGGCGCGCGCCTTCAGATACGGACGGGCGACATCGCCGCTCTGGTCTCCAGCAAGCTCATCCGTTACGACGATCTCGACCGGAGCGACATCCAGTACCTGCTCGCCACGAGTCGTCTTCCCTTCGAGGAGATTGCCCAGGCGGTACAACGCCTTCCCGCCCCTTTTGACCACGATCCGCTGATCCGAGACAACCTGAACAATCTCAAGGCCGACATGGCCTTGTGGGGAGTGGGGTGATATATGTTCAGTCGTGCGAAACTACAGTCGTGTTACGAACTGGCTTTCTATCCGCCCCGCCTGAACGGGGTGTGTCGAAGCTTGCAGACGGGCAACATTCCCGACACAGATGAACTGGGCGAACTGCTCGATGCGGCGCTTCTGTTACATCAGGCCTTGCCCAGCGAGGGATACGCCTCACAGCGCGCGCTGACAAGGTTGGCCCTTTATCAGGCTAAGGCACGCGCCTTCGGCACCGTCCGCTTTCTCGAAAATCTCCGGCGACGGTTGGGCCGCGGGCCTCTCGGGCAAACGGTGATCCCCGGATGGATGGTGCGCGATATCGGACTTCCCGTGCTCTCTCGTAAGACCTGCCACGGTTAACGCCTGTTCTTATTTGATCGCGCTGACGAAATGATAAGCGCCGGATCCGGCCTCAAACACGGCCGCGCCGCTTTCCATCCTCATGAACTTCAGGCCGGACGCCTTTGCGGCTGGCTTGCCGGACTCGGTCACGGACTGCCCGTCGGTCGTCGGAACGTACACGGTTGCGGTCGTATTGGGTGGAATCGTGACCTCCAGCGTCAATTTCCCGCCCTCAATCTTCCAGTTGCAGACCACCCGCCCGCGCGGGTGGCTGTAGCTGGCTTTAACCCAGGTCAGCGGAGCGGTGTCCGGAGCGGATGCGGTGGACACGCCGGGGCGGATCAGCAGGTGCCCGAACCCAGCGCCCTGCGTGTCGATCCCGGCCAGGTCGCGAAAAGCCCACTCCATCACTGCGCCGAAAGAGTAGTGGCTGAAGCTGTTCATGCTGGCGTTCTGCTTGCCGCTGGCGCCGTTGAAGCCGAACTCGGTGGTAAAGCTGTCCCAGCGCTCCCACACGCTGCTGGCGCCGTTGACAACCTCATACCCCCACGACGGATAGCGCCTGCTCAGGAACAGTTGCACGGCCAGATCGTGCTGTCCATATTTCGTGAGCACGCCCAGAAGCGGCTTGGTGCCGAGGAAACCGGTGGCCATCCGGCAGTCGTTCTTCCTGATCTTGGCTGCCAAGAGTTCCGCCGACTGGGCAGCCAATGCCTCGGGAACCAGCCCCGCCCACAAGGCCAGCACATAAGCGCTTTGCGTATCCACGCCCAGACTTCCGTCCGGCTTGAGATAGCGCTTCTGGAACGAGACCGCTGCATCGCTGAATAGCTTGCGGTACTTGACGTTCTCGTCTCCGGCGCCGATAGCCCCGGCCATGTCGGCCATCAGCTTGGCGTCCAGGGCGTGATAACACAGGTCTATGAACTCGATCGGCGTCGACTCGTTCACGTTCAGCCAGTCGCCCCACTCGTTGCCCTGGCGCACGCCCTGCAACTGCGGATCGGACCGCAGGCGCCAAGCCATGAAGCGCTGCATGGAATTCCAGTGCCGCGAGATCACCCGCTTGTCGCCGTACACCTGCCAGATGGTCCACGGGCAGATGATGCCGGCATCCGTCCAGGCGGTGCCGAAGGTCGCGCCGGGCTTGCCGTGCGCCATGGGATACGGGCAGTAATCCGGATAGGGCCCGCTGTCGCGCTGGGCTTCCTCCAAGTCGTCCAGCCATTTCGTGTAGAAGGCGCCGATGTCGGCGAAATAGCTGGCAGTTCTGACATACACCTGCGCGTCCCCCATCCAGCCGAGCCGCTCGTCACGCTGCGGGCAGTCCGTCGGCACTTCCACGAAGTTGGCGCGCTGCGTCCACTTCGCGTTCTGAGCGAAGCGGGTCATGACCGGATCGCTGCAGGAGAACTCGCCCACCAGCGGCGTGTCGCTGTGAATGACCAGCCCGGTCACGGCTTCAAGGTCCGGCTTGGCAGTCAGGCCCGTCAGCTCAACATATTGGAAGCCATGATAGGTGAATCGGGCGTGCCACCGCTCGATCCCGACGCCC
>CAYSXF010000236.1:0-6672 GCA_964434815.1 uncultured Lentisphaeraceae bacterium | reverse complement strand
ATGCGGCTGAGATGCTGGGCGTCGACACGACATTGATCGTCGTGCCGACGCCCAGCATCTCAGCCGCATCGCGCACATCCGCCTCGGCGATGTCGCGGAATCCGATCTTCGCCAACTCGCCCGAGCCCACCAGCGTCTCCGCCAACTGCATCACGCGCAGCATCGTGGTTCCGTCGAGCACAGCCTCCACGCGCGGAAAGAGCAGCTCGCCCGCCCGGGTCACAATCCCGAAATTCTCTGTGGCGCCTTCGGCCATAAAGCCGTCGCTGTCGAAACCGACCACGAAATCCACGCCCCAGTCCACCGACTCGCGCTTCATCAGTACGTTCGGCAGGTAGTTGCAGTTCTTGACCGTGGCGAAGCGCGTGGGCTTCACCGGCACCTGGCTGCGGCGCACGCTGGCGCCTTCCGGGTGCTTCTTCATGAACGGCTCCGGCACCGCGTACACCACGATATAGAGCGCGGGCACGGGCGATTCGTACGGGCTCACGCCGAAACTGCCGGGGCCGCGCGCGATCATCACGCGGCCGGAGCACGCGTCCCTGCCGGCCTTAGCCAGCGTCTCCAGCGTGAGCGCGCGAATCTCGCCGATGCCGCCCGGCCAGCTCAGGCCGATCGCCGCGGCCGACCGCATCAGCCGCCGCAAATGGGCGTCCAGATTGTAGGCCCCGCGTCCGACGCACTTGAACGTGTCGAACACGCCGTCGCCGCGGTGGACCAGATGGTCGTCGAGAGGCACCTGCATCAGCACCGGATCGAGAACGACGCCGCCCAGCACGCTCGAGTACATGGCATAATACTTCTCATGCCAAGGCTTCCGGAGCCCCGAAAGCACCTCAAGGTAGTTCGAGAAATCGATCATTTTCATGGTCAGAGCGCCGTCGTTCCGTTCAAGAGACAAGAACTGCGAAACATGCGGTCGTAGAATACCACGTTCGGACTCCTGTGCCAAATCTTTACGCTCACCCGTACGCGCCGAAGCCGAAAAAGTAGTGTTTTTTAGCGAACCGGTAGGTCCACGAGGTTTCGGGCATCGGGTCGCCGCGGTGGTTGTGGCAGCCCAGCACCGGGCGCGCCGCCAGCTCGTCGAAGAACGTTCCTCTGCCGCTGCTGTCGCGCGCGCCGCAGCGCCGCGCCAGCGCGGCCAGTTCGCCCGGGTGATCCATCAGCACGCAGCCGCGCGTCATCTGCGGAACCTCGCTGCGGAACGCTTTCAGGAGCGGCGAGCGAGTGACAGCATCAACCACGCCGCAGGAGGCGCTGACGCGGCTGTCGGAGCACTGCACCGGAGGACACGGCTCCACATCGCCCGCCGCGTTGATGTGGTGGCTGATCCCCGTCGCCGCCGGGCACAGCGCATTCCCCTCATGGTCCCAGTAAGCGTCGATGATCACCGCCGCCTGGCAGCGCCGCCGCTGCTCCAGCAAGAACCCTCGCAGGGCGCGCACCTGCCCGTCGGGCAGCGCCTCTTCGAAGCAGGGCACAGGGCCGGAAGGCCGGTAGATGTAGTACCAGACGTAGTGCGCGCCGCGCCCGACCATGTCGTCGATGAACGCCGGCGTGACCACATCCTTGTAGTTGGAAACCGAAACGCTGGTCGCCACACCCGTGACCAGCCCGTGCCGCTTGCAGCAGGCGAGCGCGTCGAGCGCATTGCCGTAGGCGGCTTCGTCGCCGCGCCTCGCCGCATAGGATTCGGCCGCGCCCTCGATGCTGAGCAGCGGCGAGACGTTCCCCGCCGCGCGCAGCCGCCGCGCGACCGCGTCGTCCAAGAACTGCCCGTTCGTGAAGAGCTGAAAATAAAGGGACGGGTGCGCGTCGAAGAAGTCGAGCAACCAAGGGAGCAGCAGCGGCTCGCCGCCGAGGATGCCGAAAAAGCGGCAGCCTTTCGCCGCGCTCTCCGTCACGATCGCGTGCAGCCGTTCAGGCGCCATATCCACGGGCCGGTCCACGCCGGTCGCCCAGCATCCGTTGCAGACCAGGTTGCAGCGCTGCGTCACGCTGATGAAAACGATCGGAGGAAAGACCTCGCCGCGTTTTTTGCGCCGCTCGAACTGCCGGATCGCAAGCAGATTGCCGAGTCCGGCCCCGATGGCGAAACGCCAGAGCAGCCGCGGCGGGATATCGCGCAACATCCGGAAGGCGAGAGGTGTGTGCGGGGAGTCCATGGTTGTCACAATACTCCCGAATAGGTGACGCGGTCCTTTTCCGCCTGTTCGAACCGGGAAGGATCGATGAGCCGCTGTTTCTTTTTCCTGCGCTCGGCCAGCAGGCGCATGGGGTCGTCGCCGAGCGCGGCGGCGAGGGCGTCAACTGAGCGATGGACGGGCTGTTCCACCTCGCCGTTGAGCTCCGCCTCATGGCAGAACGGGAAGATCAGCGCGCCCTCGGGACAGAGCCGGGCGCAGGCCGGACAGCCGGTCTTGCAGTTGAGCGGAGCGACAACGCCGACGCGTTCGCTCCCTTGCTTCGCGCCATCGCACGCGTAAACCGAGAACAGGCAGTAGTCGTGGCAGGTGCCGCAGCCCGTGCACAGCGTGCGGTCGATCACCGGATACCACGGCACGCCGCAGTCGGTCTTCAGCGCCTCGCGGTCGAACGGCAGCGCCAGCCAGGTCACGCCTTCAGGCAGAACCACGCCTGCGAACGCCAGCAGCGCTCGCGCGGCGCGAGGGCGGGAGCACCCTGCCACGCAACCGTCCGCGCCGGCGAAAGCCTCCGCGAGCCCCGCATCTTTCGCGAGTGCGCGTTCGGCCAGATTCTCCAGGCGGATCACCGAACCGGGCGACACGCGAACGTGGGCCGCAAGCACGTCAGCGCCATCCGTAAGCAAACGGTCGCGGGAACCCAACGAAATCAGAACGGCCTGTGCCACGATGCCTCCTTGGCGTTACCGGATCTTGACCAGAATCACAAAAAGCAAAGGCGTCAGAAACGACTGGATCAGCACAAAGCGCATCAGCACCTGCGCGTTGCTCCAGTGCATGTTCTTGCGGCAGTGGTCATGCAGGGGGAAGCGGGTGCGGTGCAGCGCCTTGACCAGCGCGAACTGCTTCGAAGCCGCCTCGGGCGTCAGCTTGCTGGGCGGGCGCACGTCGAATCCGATGCGGCGGAAGCCGCGCAGCATCACCAGCTTGAACAGACCGGTGCCGCCGTTGACCAGCACGACCGGGGACACCACGAAGATCAGGAACGGGTTGCCCGCCGCGAGCACGGCCACGCCCACCAGCATGCCCAACAGGCGCGACCCCGCGTCGCCCATCAGCACCCGGCTCGGCTCAGCGTTGTGCCACAGGTAGCCGGCCAGCGCGCCCGCGAACGTGGCCACGAGGATCGCCCACCGCGCGCCATCCGGATTGTGCGGAATGAGCAGGTAGTTGGCGATGGGGCGGTAGCCGACCACGCCGTACAGAAGGGCCGCCAGCGCAAACAGCGAGAGCAGCGTCAGCGTGCCCGCCAGCCCGTCCACGCCGTCCGAACAGTTCGTCGCGTTCATCGTGAACCAGAGCAGCATCGCCGCGCCAGGCACATAGAGATAAACCGGCACGGCGACCGCATTTTTCACGAACGGCGGCCACAGGTCAGACCCTTGCTCCATGTAGAGAAAAAAAGCGGCGGCGAGTGCGACCGCCATGTCGAGCAGCCCCTTCTTGAGCTCGCTCCACGGCTTTTCGCTGCGGTCGTCGAGATAGCCGAAGAGCATGCAGAGATAGAGGCAGATCACAAGGCCTGACTCCCAGCAGCCCATCGGCACGAACAGCACGAGCACGGGCAAAATCAGAAGCGCCATCAGCAGCCCCGCGCCCGTGGGTTTCCCGATCGACAGCAGTCCGCCGTCCGGAGCCAGAATCTTGCCTTTGTCGGTCGGCAGCCGGCCCCACAGCCGCGGCAGAAACGACCAGACCACCAATCCGGCGATCAGCGTGCTTGCTGCCAGCAGCATGAGGTGAGACGAGAAAAGCCGGAACGGCCCCCACAGCATCGTCAGATACGGTGCAATCCAATACAACATTGCGAGCCTCCAACGTTTGCTGACGGTCAGCGCTTGGCGAGTTGGCGGGCCATGGCGGCGATGTGCGCGGGCGTGGTGCCGCAGCATCCGCCCACGATGTTCGCGCCCGCTCCGACGAGCCGACCGACCCACGCCGCCGTCGCTTCAGGAGACTCGGGGAAAACCGTCTCGCCGTCTTTCAGAACCGGCATGCCCGCATTGGGCATGGTGATGATCGGCGCCTGCGTCACCGCGCGGATGCGTGCGATGATCGACGTCATGTGCTCTGACCCCAGCCCGCAGTTTGCGCCGACGATATGCGCGCCAGCCGCCAGCGCCTGTCCGGCGAACGACTCAGGCGTCACCCCCATCATCGAAGCGTACCCGCCATCCGGCTGGGGATCGAACGTGAAGCTCGCCAGGCACGTCAGGCGCGTGGTCTCGCGCACGGCGCGGACCGCCACGCAGCACTCCTCGATCGCCATCATGGTCTCAACGATCACGGCGTCGGCGCCGCCCTCCTCAAATGCGCGCGCCTGAGCGGCGAAGGCCTCGAAGAAGGACTCTTCGGTTTCGTCGCCGTAGGGCTCCATGAATGCGCCCGTGGGCCCCATGCTGGCCATCACGTACTGCGTGTCACCGGCGACCGCACGCCCGAGCGCCGCCCCGGCGCGGTTGATGGCCGCGACGGAGTCGGCCAGCCCGTAATGCGCCAGCTTATACCGGTTGCCGCCGAAGGTGTTCGTCTCGACGATCATGCTGCCCGCATCGCGATAGGCGCGATGGATCGCCATCACGATCTCCGGCTTATCCAAGCACCAGCGTTCGGGACACTCTCCGGGCGCCAACCCGTACGCGTGAAGCTGCGTGCCCATTCCGCCGTCGCAAAGCAATGTCTCCGTTCTTACCCGTTCCTCTAGGCGCTGCATAAAAAGAAATCCTTCTGTGTTCTCACGGTGTCTGGTCATGCGGAAGAAAAGAACCTATCTTCCGCCCATAAAAAGTGCCCTTATCATAGCAGATGTCGCAGGACGGATTAAAGACGCAAAGTGTGTGCGAAAGGAATAGAAGCAAAAGTGGAACACCGGCGGGCGAGAGATGCTGGCACCCGGCGCCGCGTCGCTCGCAAATAAAAAAGGGGCGGCGCACCCATGTGCGCCACCCCCAAAAAGAGATTGCCTGTTCAACAATTACTTGCTGAGCACGGCATCTTTGGCAGCTTTCGCCAGACGGAACTTCGCAACCGTCTTCGCCGGAATCTTGATCGCTGCGCCCGTCGCAGGGTTACGACCCGTGCGCGCAGGACGCTTGACCTTGATCAGTTTGCCCAGACCGGGGAGCATGATGCCCTTCGGGTCTTTAGCGCCAGCGTAGGCGATGTCCAGAAGCGCTTCATACACAGCGACAGCCTGCTTTTTGCTGATCTCTCCAGCCACGGCAAGTGCTGCCATGATTTCGCTCTTCGTCTTCGGCGTTGCCTTTTTAGCCATAAGGTTACTCCTTTTTTTGCATGGGAACAAAACCCACAACGTTTTTAAACATAGTCTATTTTTCTAAAGAATCAACCCCAAAAGTAAAAATGCCCAATCTTTTTTCGAGATTACGAGCTTGCATCAGCGGCTCGGCGCGTCTCACGGCTGTCCGCGAACACACGAATGGCGGGGGTGAAACTGCGCATGTGTGCGCACGGACTGACCCTCATCGATATGCGTGTAGATCTGCGTCGTAGCAATGTCGGCATGTCCGAGCATCTCCTGAATCGCGCGGATATTCGCGCCATGGGCCAGCAAATGGCTCGCGAAACAGTGCCGCAGCACATGCGGCGAAAGTCCTGCGCCGAGCTGAGCGGCGCGCGCGCGCTTGACCAGCATCGAGAAGATTCCCTGCCGCGTGAAGGGCGCGCCGCGCTGCGTCAAAAAAAGTCCCTGCTCCTCGCTGTTCCCCCGCGCAAATCTCGGACGCGCCTGCGCCACATACCGCTCCAGCCAGCGCCGGGCCACGCTGCCCAGCGGCACGGCGCGCTGCTTGTCGCCCTTGCCCACGCACCGCACAACACCCTCCTCCAAACGCACGTCGCCGAGGCACAGCGCCGTCACTTCGGAAACGCGCAGCCCGCAGGCGTAGAACAATTCCAGCATGCAACGGTCGCGCACGTCGCGCGGCCTCTCCCCGCTGATCGACTCCAACAGACGCGCGATTTCGGCCTCCGACAGCGTGTGCGGAAGCGCGCGCCCCTTGTTGGGCGAGGCCATCACCTCGGTCACATTCTTTCCGATGTGGCCCTCCGCGCACAGAAAGCCAAAGAAAACTTTGATAGCGACGAGCCGCCGCGCCAGCGTGGCGGCGCTCATCCGCTTCAGCCGCTGCTCTTCGAGAAAAGCGGCGATGTGATCGCGCGTGACCGAACCGAACGACGCGACGCCGCATGGCGTGTTGAGAAAGGCGGCGAACGCGACGAGATCCGTCTCATATGCCGCACGCGTGTTAGCGGAGAGTCCGCGTTCATAGGCGACGTGATCGAGGAAGTGTGCGATCAGACCGCGCATGGGGCACCGCTATTTTTTCACGCGCGCCGAAGCCGCCGTGATTTTGTTGGCGTCGTATCCCGCCTCAGCGATCGCGATTTCGATATTCTTGTTTGCGATGACCATCGAGTCGAACGTCACCTTGAGCGTGTGGCT
>CAYSXF010000235.1:0-6679 GCA_964434815.1 uncultured Lentisphaeraceae bacterium | reverse complement strand
CTACACCTCTCTATTCGTCGGCAGCGTCAGATGTGTATAAGAGACAGACATGCCCGAGCGGTGGGGCTACGTGTTCGACACGTTGGCGGCCGAGGCGAATTTCAGCTATCAGATGACGGCGCTCTGTTTCCACGGGCACACGCATGTGCCGATGATCTACGAGAAGCAGCGCGAAGTCATGCGGGTAGAGCCCTGCAAGACTAAGATCGCGTTCGGCACGAAATACTTCATCAATGTGGGAAGCGTCGGGCAGCCGCGCGACAACGACCCGCGCAGCACCTACGTGCTCTATTGCGCCAAATCCAAGGAAGTGGATTTTATCCGCGTGAAGTACGACGTCTCGACCGCGATGGACAAGAACATGAAGGCCGGTCTGCCGGAGCGCTTGGCGCTACGGTTGGCTCAGGGGCGCTGAGGTGTCACCCCTGCGGCGCAACTCGTTCGGCGAGACGTCGAATGAGTTGCGGAACGTGCGCGAGAAGTTGAACGCATCAGCGAAGTGCAGCGCAGCCGCAATGTCTTTGACCAGCCAATCGGTGGTCTGTAACAGTTCCGCCGCCCGGTTCAGCCGCAAGTGCAGCAGGTACTGGAACGGGCTCTCGCGCCCGAACCGCCGGAAGAGGCGGCAGATGTACGCCTCATCGATGGCACAGACGAGCGCGATCTCGGTGAGACAGGTAATGGTCTCGAAATGCTCCGCGATGTGCCTGCGCACGCGTTCGTAAGTGGCGTACGCCTTCGCTCCGACCTCATCTGAGGGACGGTGCAACTCGCCGATTTTCAAGACCAGGTACTGCAGGATCGTGACGCACTGGCGCGCGCGGTCCGCATGGTCGCCCAGCCCTTGGCTGATGAGATCGTCAAAGATGGATTGCAGGCGCTCCGGCTGGGTGATGTGTCCGACGCTGCCCGGTTTCAATCCGGACTGGGCCAGCAGCTCCAAGCTGTCCGCACCGGTGAAGACCACGAAGTATTTCCAGAGCGGCGCGTCCGGCGCGGAGGTGATGCGGTGCCCGAGGCGCGGGCCGTAGGCGAACACGGTGCCGGGCGTCAGGGGGTGGCTCTCGGTTCCGAACCTCACGGTGCCGCTGCCGCGGATCACAAACTCGATGCAGGGATGAGCGAAGCTCTTGCGCGCGTTGTCGTAGTCGGGCGTGCACTTCTCAAGCCCGCCGCTCATGACGGCGAGCGGCTCAGGTATGTCCCTCCGGAGATTGAGATAAAACCGTTGCGCCTCGATGACTTGGCGGCTGAAATAGCGGGGCTGTTGTGTACGTGTCACGGGGAATGTCCTCGTAGGCGGATTTCAAGCGGAGACATGATAGCGCAAACTTTTATTGAAGACAACACCGGTCGGGGTAAGGTAAACTGAAAAGCCTAATGACAGATAATAAAGAGAAAATCGCAATTCAGTACTTGTTTGAATCCGAACCCGAACATGCGTGGACCGCTCCGGATATCAGCCGGACGCTCGGGTTCCGCGGCAAACAGATCAAGCGCCTGCACGAGCTGTTGCAGCAGATGGCGCACGACGGCGAGATCGTCCAGATCCGCAAAGACGGCGCTTACTCGCTCGGCAAGCAGGCCGACCTTGTGACCGGCCCGCTCCGCATGGTGCGCAACGGCGCAGGCAATGTGACCGAGCGGGAGACAGGGAAGTTCATCTGGGTCGAGTCTGACGATCTGGGGACGGCTCTGCCGGGCGACATCGTGACGATCCGCCTCTACCGCAGCGAAGGCGAGTCCAAGGGCAAGGTCATCAAGATCGTCGAGCGCTCGCCGCGCGACATCGTGGGCACGCTCATGTCCACGGGAAAATTCCTTTATGTGGTGCCGCTGAATCCGGTCTACCGCAAAGATTTCTATGTGCCCGCAGCGAACAACGCCAAGCCGGGCGACCGGGTGGTGGTGCACTTCACGGGCTGGGAGAACCGCTACGTCGCGCCCGAGGGCGAGATCGTGGACGTGATCGGGCCGGCGGACCAGCCCTCGCTCGACACGCTGGTCGTGATGAAGCAGTTCGACCTGCCCGAAGCCTTCCCCGCAGAGGTCATCGACGAGGCGGAGAAGGTGTCTCAGCGTCTGATGCGTCCCGGCAACCGCGAGGACGTCCGCAACAAGTACATCATCACGGTAGATCCGGCGACCGCGCGCGACTTCGACGACGCGGTCTCGATGGAGACAGACGAGCAGGGCAACCGCGTGCTGGGCGTGCACATCGCGGACGTGAGCCATTTCGTGCGGCCTAACTCTCCGCTGGATATCGAGGCGCGGCAGCGCGGCACCAGCGTGTATCTGGTGGACAAGGTGATCCCGATGCTGCCGGAGCAGCTCTCCAACGGCGTGTGCAGCCTGCGGCCGGACGAGGACCGGATGACCTTCTCGGCCTTCATGACGTTCGACGCGTCGGGCCGCATGATCGCGCGGCGCTTCGCGAAAACGCGCATCCGCTCCAAGCTGCGTCTGAACTATGAGCAAGCCATGGCGATCATCGCTGACAAGGTCCCTGACGGGCTCGCGGTGGTGCCTTCCGAGGCGCGCAAGCTGCTGAAGGAAACGTGGCAGTTGGCGTCTCAGATGCGGGCCCGCCGTTTCTCCATGGCGGCGCTGGATCTCGAAGTGCCCGAAGTCGAAGTCGTGCTGGACGAGAACGCGCGCATGACAGGCATGCTGATCCGTCCGTATGACGAGTCGCACCAGCTCATCGAGGAGTGCATGGTGGCGGCGAACGAGGCGGTTGCGACCGAGCTGTGGACGCGCGGCATCAAGATACTGGCTCGCCTGCACGAACCGCCGGACGAGGAGAAGCTGGAAGAGCTGCAGGCCAATCTGGCCATGCTCGGCTTCCATCCCGGCAATCTGTCCGACCCCAAAAATCTGGCGCAGTTCCTCAAGGACACGCAGGATCACCCTCTGCGCTATCACGCGCATACGATGGTGCTCCGCAGCATGAAGCGGGCGTGCTATTCGGCTGAGAAGATCGGGCACTTCGGGCTGGCCAAGGATTTCTACGCGCACTTCACGTCGCCGATCCGGCGCTATCCGGACTTGGTTTTGCACCGCCAGCTCGCCGACTACCTCGACGGCAAGGGCGGCAAGTTGCCTCAGAACTATCTGGTGCAGACGGCGTTCCTGGCGACCGAGCGCGAGCAGATCGCGGATGACGCCTCGCGGCAGTTGATCGAAATCAAAAAATTCCGCTTCCTGCAGCAGCAGCTCGACGAGAAGAACCTGATCGAGTACCGGGCGGTCGTGGCCAAGTGCACGAACTACGGGCTGTTCATCGACATTCCTGATTTGGCGATGGGCGGCATGATCCACATTTCGAATCTCTCCAAGCAGTTCGTGCGGTTCAACCCGGCCAACGAATCGCTGAGCGCGGGCTCGACGATCTACCGCGTCGGCACGGTGCTTCAAGTGCATGTGGCGACCGTCGACTTCAACCAGCGGCGGGCCGACTATGTGCTGGCTGGCGTGGAAGAGAGCCGGCAGACGGAAGGCGGAGGCCGGCCAGCGAACCGGAGCCGCGGCGAAGGCGGAAGGCCGGAGGTCAGAGGCCGGAGGTCAGAGGCCGGAGGTCAGCGATCCGGGGGCGGAGGCCGCAAGGCCGACGGAAAACCGGCGTTCGCGCCTGCGGCAGGCCAACAGCGGGGATCCGTCCGGCCAGGTTCACAGCAGGCGGCTCATTCTGGCCCGCAGCGGACGGAAAGCGGAAGACCGAGGACAGAAACGGCCGGCGGCCGTAACGCAGGGAAAGACACGCAGGCGGGCGGAAGGAAAGGCGGGCCCCACGGCGGCGCCAAACCGGAGCGCCCGTCCGGAGGCTCCGGGCATCGTCGCAAGGGAGACGGACGCCAGAGGTAAGGGGCCGGCTAACCTCGCGCGGCGTACGTGAGCGTCCGCGCGAGCGACGAGCCGCCGATTCACCCCATCGGCCTCCACGCCCGCCCGTCAGCCGCCATGAGCGCGTCTGCGGCAGTTGGGCCGTCTGAACCTGCCGGATAGACATGCAGGGGGCAGTCCTGTGGCGCGTTCCGCCACACGTCGAGAACAGGCGTGAAAAGTTCCCAGGATGCGGCGATGGTTTCACTGCGCACGAAGAGCGTGTGGTCATGCAGCATGGCGTCGAGCAGCAGCCGCGCATAGGCGTCCGGAGCGTCAGCGCCGCCCAGTTCCGAATAGGCGAAGTGGAGCGGCATGTCGCCGATGCACAGCTTAGGGCCTGGCAACTTGGCTTGGAGCAGCAGGTTCACGCTCTCCTGGGGCTGAACCCGCAACGTGAGCACGTTGGGCGTGAGGGCGTCCGGCGATGCCGGATTGAACATCGAATGGGGCACGCGCTTGAAGACCAGCGCGATCTCGCTGGCGCGCGCGCCCAGCCGTTTGCCTGCGCGCAGGTAGAACGGGACGCCGTGCCAGCGCCAGTTGTCGATAAAGAACTTGGCCGCGATAAACGTCTCGGTCTGCGATGAAGGCTGGATGCCCGGTTCCTCCCGGTACGCCGGAAGCCCGTTTCCCGCCCCGTACTGGCCGCGCACGATGTCGGCGCGCACCCGTTCGGCGGTGAAAGGGCGGATCGCCTGAATGAGCTTTTTCTTTTCGGCGTGAATCGCATCGGCGGAAAAGGCGGCGGGGGGCTCCATCGTCACGAGCGACAACATTTCGAGCAAGTGGTTCTGGAACATATCGCGGAGGAGCCCCGACTGCTCGAAATAGCCCGCGCGGTTTTCGAGCCCCACGCTCTCGGCGACGGTGATCTGGACGTGGTCGACGGTCTGCGCGTTCCAAACCGGCTCGAAGAGAATGTTTGCGAAGCGCAGCATCAGGATGTTTTGGACGGTCTCTTTCCCGAGGTAGTGGTCGATGCGGTAGATCTGGTCTTCGCGCGCGAAGCGGTGGAGAAAGGCGTCGAGCACGCCTGCGGAAGCGGCGTCGGAGCCGAACGGTTTCTCGAGAGCGAGGTGTCGCCAGGGGCATGAGGCGTCGTTCTCCTCGAGCAGGCCCGCGGCGGCCAGGCAGGCGATGAGCGGCTGGCAGGTGGCCGGCGGTGTGGCGAAGTAGAAGAGCCGGTTGAGAGGGACAGGGGATTCGAGCGAGTCAAGCGAGCGCAGGTGCCCGGCCAGCAGACGGAAGGTTTCGGCGTCTGCCGGATCGGCGCGCACGTAGGAGACGCGTTGCAGGAACGCCGCTCGCGCCGCAGGGTCGGCGGCTGGCAGAGCCTCGGCTGCGAGCGCGCGGAAGGACGCGTCGTCGTGTGGGCTCCGCCCGCATCCCACAATGCGCGAGCAGGCGTGCAGCAATCCGACTGACTCCAGTTGGAAAAGCGACGGAAGCAGCTTGCGGCGCGTGAGGTCGCCGGTCGCGCCGAAGAAGACCAGCGCGCAGGGAGCGGGCGCGATCTCCAGACAGAAAGGGACGGTGTGTGTGTTGGATGAGGTCATGGCGTGAAGCGACTCCACAGGTTGCCGTTTTTGTTTCATGATGCGTAATTTGGCGGTAGAAGTCAACGGTGTCACTTTCCCTACCCCCTTGCGCTGCAAAAATTGGGCGAAAGAAATGCCCCGCTGTGTTTGCATTGGCCTGTTGGAACGGCTATAATCCTTCGCCAATGAACGTTCAGGTATTGCCCTCTTTGCTGGCTGCGGATTTCGGATTTCTGGCCGATGAGATCAGGCGCGTCGACGCGTCTGGCGCGGACGCGTTGCATCTCGATATCATGGATGCTCACTTTGTGCCGAATCTGAGCTTCGGCCCCGATATGGTGGCCTTAGCCAAGCGCACCTGCCCCGGACTATTTCGCAACGTGCATCTGATGATGACCCGCCCCGACCTTTACATCGACCGGTTCATCGACGCTGGCGCGCAGTCTCTGCAGGTTCACGTGGAGGCCGACTGCGACGTGTGGCAGGCCTTGCGTGCCATCCGCGCGCGGGGTGTGCGTGCCGGGCTGGTGCAGCGCCCGCAGACCCCGGTTGCCGCGCTGCTGCCGTATGTGCCGCTCTGCGACGAAGTGCTTTTTATGACGGTCAACCCCGGCTATGGCGGACAGGCCTTCATGGGCGAGGTGCTGCCGAAGATCGCCGCGCTCCGCAGCTATGCCTCTAAGGGCGGGTTCGGCGGGTTGGACATCATGGTGGACGGCGGCATCAACTTCGAGACCGCCGCCCTGGCCGCAGAGAGCGGCGCAAACCAATTTGTGGCCGGAAGCTTCATGTTCAAACAGACGGATATGTCTGCTGCAGTGACCCGCCTGCGTGCGATTTGCGAAGAGAAGTCGCACCCTTGGATTTCAAAAACCTAAACCTACGAACACCGTTTTTTTACCGACAAAGAACCTGATGGAACAAACACTCGATAACATCCGCAACTTCTGCATCATCGCACACATCGACCACGGCAAGACAACCTTGTCGGACAGGATCCTTGAGGCGACCAAGACGATCGAACTGCGCGACATGCGCGAGCAAACGCTCGACGCGATGGACTTGGAGCGCGAGCGTGGCATCACGATCAAATGCCACCCGGTCACCATGGTGTACACGGCCAAGAACGGCAAAACGTATCTCTTCAATCTGATCGACACGCCCGGGCATGTGGATTTCACCTACGAGGTCTCGCGCAGCATGGGCGCGTGCGAGGGGGCCATTCTGGTGGTGGACGCGGCTCAGGGCTGTCTCTT
>CAYSXF010000234.1:0-6686 GCA_964434815.1 uncultured Lentisphaeraceae bacterium | reverse complement strand
ACCACGCCCTCTGCGCCATGACCGAAGCCGAACTCTTCGGATGACCTGTGCGCTCGCGTTATCTTGAGCGGATTAAGATAAAGTATAGCCGTTGCATATCGTCAGGGTAGAGAGGGTTCCCCGAATCCGCCGCGGACGCCTCGGGGAGGCGTCCCTACCAAAACGGCTACCCTTTTAACAAATCCGCTCTAGCGGCTCAGCACCGTGAACGCGCGCGCTTCGCCAAAAGGCGTGCGCAAATGCCCGAAGGCCTCAAGCCGAACCGTCAGCGCAACCGTCTTCCCCGCCTGCGGCAGCAGGATGAATTCGCCGAAGTCCGCGTCAGCCAAATAGGCCACATTGGCCTTGAGCGGTATCGTATTCGCTGTTTTCCCGTCGGCCGTCCGCACCGTTAGCGCCACACCATCGTTGATCGCAGAGCCGCTTCCGGATGCCGCGATCCACGTCGCCTCTTGCAGATTTCCGAGCGACGCCCTAGCCTGCACGGGCCGCCCTTTCGCGACGGTGATCTCCACTCCGTCCCCAGCCTCGCGCCACACTCCGTCCGCATCGAGGATCTGCAGCCGGTTGAACTCCGCATCCAGGTATTTGGGCGGGTTGCTCCCGTTGCACGGCACGTTGCCCACCGCGACAGGCGGCACGCTTCCCGAATCCGTGGCAGTGCCTTGTGTCCGCACGTCGAGCATTTTGCCCTGACGCGCCGCCGAGCGATAAGCGGCCGCGCCTTCGTTGAACGCGGCCCGCCAATAGCCGCCCGCATGCGCATCGCGGTCGAAGTCGAACACGGATAGCGTTGCCAGCTTCGGACGCGGCACCTTGAACAGCGGGCTGTATTTTCGGATCAGCAGCGCCGAAGGCCGCTCGGTGCGGTCAGGCTCGACGATGCCGAAGTCGCTCCGCTCATCCACGCGATAACCACCCACCCACCACCATGGGACGGTGCCGTTCGCTCCGGATGCCAAACCCGTGCGGTAGAAGCGCTCTTCGTAATGACCCTGCCGCACAATCGCTTCCGCATCAGGCGCAAGGCGCGCACCGTCCCAGACGCTCGTCCCGAACTCGGACCAGACGATCGGCTTGCCGCCTGTCGTATGGTGCACATAGCGGGAAATGAAGCCGATCGCGTCCTCCCCTTCGTCCGTGTCGCGGATCGAATAGCCCTCGGGGCAGATGAAATCGATGTGCTTGACCGGTCCGCTCAGAGCGAAGTCGTGCGGCAGCGTGTTGCCCTGGCGGAAACTGACGAGGTGGTTCGGGTCGAGTTCGCGCAGACGCCGGTTCGCTTTACCCCAGAGCCGGCTCGTCAGGTCGTCCATGAACCGCCGGTAAGCGGCCATCATGCCGCGCCACGCGCCGTCCTCACGGAACTGCGCGTCGGCGGGCGAGACCACCAAGCCCCGCTTGTCGCGGCGGGCTTTGAAGCCCCAGTCGTGTTCGGCGTTCGCAATTGAGCCGTACCGCTCATCGACCCACGCGCGCCACTCGCCGTCCCAGCGCTGACGCGCTTCGTCGTCCTTGAACACGTGGTTGCCCGGCTCCCAGATCGTGTCGTAAGCGAAGACCGTCGGATTGCCCGGCAGGCGCGATGTCTCAAGAAGCGTCTTGAGCGCGGCGTCGTTGAACGCGAGCGGCGAGG
The DNA here is from genome assembly GCA_964434815.1 of uncultured Lentisphaeraceae bacterium. Taxonomy (GTDB): domain Bacteria; phylum Verrucomicrobiota; class Kiritimatiellia; order RFP12; family UBA1067; genus CAYSXF01. Next base: position 5,050 of record CAYSXF010000234.1, on the reverse strand, counting down.
CCTGTCCCACATAGAGGTTCACGCGGATGTCGTATTTGCCGCACAGTCTCAGAAAGTCAAGCAGGTTGCGATACTCCGCAGGCGGCGGACTTTGGATGCTGACCATGTTCACGCCCATGTCTTGCAACTGCGCGAGATCGCGCTCGACCAGTTTAGGCGCGTAATACGCATCACGCAGCCAGCCGGATCCATAGTCAGTGTGGTCCATGCCGGAGACGTAGAGCGGCCAATAGTTGATGCCCACCGGATACCATGGCTTACCGTTCAGCCAGAAGTCGCCATCCCTCACCGTAATGAAAGCGCTCTTGGGAGCGGGCGCGGGATCAAGCACCGCGAACTCATGCTGCACAACATCCACGGCGCCGGACTGATCTTCCAAACGCACCCGACAGATGTACGCTCCCGGCTCAGAAGGCGGCTGCCACGCAAACTCGCATGCATTCGCGCCGTGCATGAGCGGACGCTTGACGCGTTCGCTCCACACGACGCGCGCGCCGCTTCGCACTTCAAGCGTAATCTCCGGCTCGGGTTTATTATCGCCAAAAGCGCGCACATGCGCTCCTAAACGCACGTGTTCGCCCGGCCAATAGGCGAATTGCACAGTGCCAGCTTCATCAATCATCGCGCCCTGCGTCAGGCGGACCGCCATCTCCGCGATGCGTCCCGAGACCTCAGGCGATGACCAAACTGCCGGGTCGTTGTAACCGAAACCGGCGAACGCCACACCGTCAAACGGCATCCGGTTGTTCAGCAGTAGCCACTCGCATGCACCGCTCGCGGTCGTTCCGTTATTCGCCTCCGCAAATGGCACGAAACGCCACTTGCCCTCGCGACCGAATCCCTGACCCTCCATGCGCGGTATCGCACAAACCACATCGCTGCAACGCAGGGAAGACGCGCGCTTGGCTGCCGGAGTACCGAAGGCGGGTCCTCGCGAGCCGTCAGCTGAAACAGATGCGGCTGATTTCATCGTTACCGCCACAGATCCTTTCAGCGTGTATACTTTGTAATGCGGATAGACATCCTCAATGCTAACCTCAGTCTCGGTTCCGCTAACGCCTGCTTCGCTCAGCGGGTCGCGTGCCGTCCCGATATCGGCCAGCCAGAACGTATGTGCGCCAGCGCCAACCGCCGCCGTGTGCGAAGCCGACAGCCCCACGCAAAGACGTACGGCCTGGCTCGGATTCAGAGCGTCTCCAGCATGGCCGCGCTTGCGAGCGGTGTTTGAGTCGCGCCAGTACCGGAAGTCGCGCAGACGCAATCCGACCCGGCGCCATTCCGTTGTCAGCAAAGCCGTGGCGATCCAACGCGAGCCGTCCCGCTCGATGATCTCGACTGCGAGTTGTCCGGTCTTCGCATCTCCTTTACCCATGAATGTGAAAAAGGCGTCGCCCGCTCCGAACAGCGCCGGCAGTTCGGGAGACTGGCGCACATCCCATCCGCTCAATTCAGGAATGTCCGTGCGCAGACACGGCGTGCTGCCTGGGCCCTCGCTCACCACTCGGAATGTCGAAGCGATGCTGCTGTCCTGACAGGACCGTCGCCAGGCCTTGAGATTGAGTCCCGCTCCAATTTCGAACGGGCGGTGCGCGGGAACCACGTCTTGTAGCATCGCCGCTACTCCGGCAGCGTCAAGCCAGCGTCCGCCGATCTGCCACAGTGCCTGATCGAGAAAAGGGCCGCCGATGAAAATCAGATGCCCGCCCTCCTGCGCGAACCGCAACACAGCTTCCGCGGCCTGCGCGGGAAGCGACGCGCACTGCGGCACCACGAGCAAGGCAAAGGTATCACCAGACAGCACCTCCGGTGCGAGAAGCTGTTCCGCAGTGAGCCGCGTCACACCGAAACCCTTGCCTGTCAGCACCTCCGCGAGCCGCGCGTTCGCAGCGCGGTCGTGACCCGGCAGCGCGTCGTCCAGCAGCGCCAGATGTCCCAGCGGACCTTCCCTCAGCGTCACTCCCGCCGGCTGAGAAGGATGCTCCGGCAGTCCGAACCGGAAAGCGTCACAAACCGCCGCGCTGGCGTGGACGATCAAGCCCGGACGGCCTGACCGCACAGCCGGCACGCCACCCAATGCGAACGATGCTGTGGCTATCACGTGCCCATTGGACGGATCACTCACATCGCCGCACACCTTGCCGTTGCGGAACGATAGGCGCAGCCGGTAAGCGGTGTCGCTCTTCCACGCGAACGAGACGTTGCCCTCGCGCTTCAGTTCGGTTTTCGGCTCACTCTGCGCTTGCCAAACACCAGCGCGATTCTCGATGAAATCCACGGTGTGCTTGCCTTCCGGCCCTTCGACCAGCGCCAGCATCCAGTAGTTGGCGTCATCCTGATAGAGCGCCACCCCGGTGAAATTCCACCCGATTGAACAGAGCCGCTGCCGAACGCGGATGTCAGCCTCGGCCGACACTTCGCGTCGCGGCAGGGCGATGCGCGGCAGCACAAATCCGTTGCCGTCGCCCTCTTGCCTGACAGACAGACGCCCGCTTTCATTCGTCGAGGCGACTCGCAAGGAATGCCACGCATCCGTTTCGGCAGGAACCGAATGTTGCGACCACCCCTCTTCTGCAACTCCGTTAGTCGCAACCAAAACAACAGCCGCCACCCATCCCGCTATGCGCATATAAGATCTCCCAGAAAACGATTACTTTGCATCCGTGATATCGAGATAATCCAGCCTGGCATAGATCCGATCCTTCATGGCCTTGGGATTAAACCCCATAATCTTTACCGGTAGCACGGCAGAAAGAATACACCACACCATGGCGTTTGACCACCAACGGTTTTCGAGTCTGCTCATTATTTTCTGCAGTCATTCACGTATGAAGAGGTGGTGTCGCCAGCCCGTTTAGACTTTCCTTCCTGACGCGCTTATGCTAAATAACAGGCGTTTCCACGTTCGGAAAAGTCTTAAGCCGGACATGGCCCGTTTTTGAGGTTTCCGTGTATCTAAAGCAGATTGAAATAACAGGGTTTAAAAGTTTCGCCGACAGAACTCGCTTGCAATTCGAGCCAGGCATGATCGCTATCGTCGGCCCCAACGGATGCGGCAAGAGCAACGTCTCTGACGCGATCCGCTGGGTGCTGGGCGAGCAGCGTCCTTCTGCGCTGCGCTGCGCCAAGATGCCCGACGTGGTTTTCAACGGCACCGACACGCGAAAACCTCTCGGCATGGCTGAAGTCGCCATCACCTTCGCCGACTGCGAGGGCATCCTCGATACCGAGTTCAACGAAGTCACCATCTCGCGCCGCGTGTTCCGCTCGGGCGAAGGCCAGTACTTCATCAATAAGAACCTCTGCCGCCTCAAAGACGTCCACCGCCTGTTCATGGGCACCGGCATCGGCACCACGTCGTATTCCGTCATGGCCCAGGGTCAGATCGACGCGATCCTTTCGTCCAAGCCAGAAGACCGCCGCGCGGTCTTTGAAGAGGCTGCGGGCATCACCAAGTTCAAAGCCGACCGCAAGGAGGCGCTGCGCAAGATCGAGCAGACCGACGCCAACCTCCTGCGTCTCGCTGACGTGATCCGCGAGGTCAAGCGCCAGATCGGCACGCTCCAGCGCCAGGCGGGCAAGGCCCAGAAATACAAGGAGCTGCGCGACCAGTTGCGCGGCATGGACATCTTTCTCACTCGCCGGCGCCTCGCCGCCCTCGACATCCGCATCCGCGAACTGGACACCTCGATCCACGCGCTCAGCGAGCAGCTCATCTCGCATCAGGAGTTCGTGGCCGAGGCCGAGAGCGAATCCGCGCACATCCACGGCCTGATCCACGAGACCGAGGAGCGCATCGCCGCCCTCACCGAGCAGGCCGCGCAGGCCGACAACCGCTACATCCGCGCCCAAGAGGTCATCAAGGTCAACGAGCAGCGGATCGCCGAATACCGCGCGTGGGCCGAGCGCGACAACCGCGAGATTTCCGACACCAAGAATCAGATCGACCAGCTCAAGCTCCAGCTCGACTCGCTCAGCCAAAAGCGGCTCCTCATGCAGCAGGCCGCCGGCGTAGAACGCGCCAAGCTGGAAGAGGCCCAGGCCCGCTTCGACGCGCACAAGATCCAGATCGACCAAACCCGCACGCAGCTTCAGCAGGATCGCCAGCGCTCCGTGGAATGCGAGCGCCGCGCGGCCCAGATTCAGCACACGATCGCGGAGATGGAGTCGCGTCAGCGCGAGCTGATGATGAAGCGCGACAGGCTCTCGTCCGAACACCGCCAGGTGCAGGAAAACCTCGCGCTCGTCGAACAAGCCCGCGTCGAGGTCAAGGGTCGGCTGGACACCTTCCGCGAAAACGCCGAAAATGTGCAGGAGCGCTTCGAAACGCTCGAGGCCGAGCGCGCGGACGCGACCGCCGACTTGCGCTCACTCCAGGAAGAGACGTCCAAGATGCAGTCCGAGGCTGCCGCCAAGCGCGCGCAGATCGACCTGCTGACCGACAAGAGCGAGTCCTCCGACGAGTACGCCGCAGGCTCCAAGCAATTGCTCGATCCGGCCAACCCGCTCGCACTCGATCCTCAGACTATCCTCGGGCCGCTGGCCGAGATGTTCAACGCCCCGCAAGCGCTGCGCCTGGCGCTCGAAGCCGCGCTGCGCGCGTGGCTGGACGCGGTCGTGTTGCGCGATGCGGCGGTCGCCCGACGCGCGCTCGCCGCGCTGCTCGCCCAAGGCGCACACGCCGCCACGCGGCTGGTGATCGCCAACGACGATGCCCCCGCACGCCAACCCGCCACGCCGCAGGGGCTCACGCCGCTGCTGGATCACGTGACCGTGTCCGACGGGTTCAGCGCCGCCGCTAGCCGTCTGCTTGGACACGTGTTTCTCGCCGATTCCCTTACAAACGTTCCCGAAGCTATTCCTGATGGCTGCAGCGTTGTCACCCGCGACGGAGCGATTTTCCACTCTGACGGCTGCATCGAGCTCTGGATGCCCGACAGCCAGGTCTCCAGCCCGCTCGCGCGCCGCATGCTGGTCGCCGACACGTCCGAACAGCTCTCCGCTTTAGAAGAGAAGCTCACGGGCAACCGTCGCCGCCTCGAAAGTCTCAATG
>CAYSXF010000233.1:0-6715 GCA_964434815.1 uncultured Lentisphaeraceae bacterium | reverse complement strand
CACATATCATCAAGCCGGAACCTCTCCGTTTCCCCGGCCTGGTGGCGAACGAGTTCTTCTGTATGACGCTCGCCAAAGCCGCGGGGCTCAAGGTGTCCGCTGTCGAACGGTGCAACGTCGGCGACAAGGCATGCCTCATCGTCCAGCGGTATGATCGGACAGTCGGCGCTGACGGCGCCGTCACGCGTCTTCACCAGGAGGACTTCTGTCAGGCGCTGGGATTCCCGCCGGAACGCAAGTACCAGCAGGAAGGCGGCCCCCTGTTGCGGGACTGTATCGCCCTGCTTCGCGAATGGTCCACCACGCCGGTGCTCGATATCCGCGATTTCCTCGACGGACAGATCTTCAATGTGCTGATCGGTAACGCCGATGCCCACGGCAAAAACTACTCCATGCTCTACCAAGGGGGACAGCGGCGGCTCGCGCCTTTCTACGACTTGGTCTGCACCCTCGCCTGGCCCGAACTCTCCAAGACGCCGGCGATGAAAATAGGGGGGTGCGGTTCTTTGGATGTGTTCACGTCCGACCCTTGGCAGAAGATGGCGCGGGAAGCGCGGTTGGGCTGGCCCATGATCCGCGAACGGATCGGGGCGCTCAGCAGGCAGATCATCGAGACGCTGCAAGGCCCCTCTATGCGCGGTGCGGTCAACGGCGACATGGAGGCGCGCGTTGCCGCACTCGCACAGGAGCGGGCTTCAGCGATGCTTCAGAATCTGATGCTTTAGGTCGTCTGGAAAAAGTCCGGTGTACTTTCCGGAACCGGTTATGCTAAACTAAAATCCGTTTTTTAACCCCCTATTGAGGAAAGGCCGGACATGAACAAGAAGACTTTGCGTGATGTTGACCTGAAGGGCAAGCGCGTCGTGATGCGCGTCGATTTCAACGTGCCGATCAAGAACGGCGTGATCACCGACGACACCCGCGTCAAGGGCGCCCTGCCGTCGATCAACTACGTGATCGAAAAGGGCGGCAGCCTGGTGCTGATGAGCCACCTCGGCCGTCCCAAGGGCAAGGGCTATGAGGCCGACTTCTCCCTGAAGCCGGTGGCCGAGCACCTCGCCAAGCTGATGGGCAAGCCCGTGACCTTCGCGGCCGACTGCGCGAACGCGGACGCCGAAGTCGCGGCGCTTCAGCCCGGCGGCATCGTGATGCTCGAGAACACCCGCTTCTACAAAGAGGAAGAGGCCAGCGTCAAGAAGACCGACGAGATGACCGACGAGGAGTACAAGGCCAAGAAAGCCGCCCTCAAGGACAAACAGAAGGTCCTGGCGCAGAAGCTCGCCTCCTACGGCGACATCTACTGCAACGACGCCTTCGGCTCCGCGCACCGCGCCCACGCCTCCACGGCCGTGATCTGCAAGTACGTGAAGGACAATGTGGCCGGCTTCCTCATGGAGCGCGAGATCGAGTATCTGGGCACGGCGGTCGAGAAGCCGACCCGCCCGTTCGTCGCGATCCTCGGCGGCGCCAAAGTTTCGGACAAGCTCGCGGTCGTTAAGAACCTGCTCGACAAAGTCGACACGCTGATCATCGGCGGCGGCATGGCCTACACGTTCCTCAAGGCGATGGGCCACAACGTCGGCAAGTCCCTGTGCGAACTCGACCAGCTCGCGTACGCCAACGAGATGATCGCCAAGGCCAAGGCCAACGGAAAGCAGTTCCTGCTGCCCGTCGACAACGTCGCGGCTGACGCCTTCTCCAACGACGCCAATACCCAGGTGGTCGGCAACGAGATTCCCGACGGCTGGATGGCGCTGGACATCGGGCCCAAGACCACGGCGCTCTACGCGGCGGCCATCAAGGGCGCGAAGACGGTCGTGTGGAACGGGCCCATGGGCTGCTTCGAGATGCCGAAGTTCGCGGGCGGCACCACCGGCGTGTGCAAGGCCGTGGCCGAGAGCGGCTCGGTCTCGATCATCGGCGGCGGCGACAGCGTGAGCGCGGTCAACAAGAGCGGCCTGGCCGACAAGATGACCCACATCTCCACCGGCGGCGGCGCGTCCCTCGAGTTCCTCGAAGGCAAAGAGCTGCCCGGCGTGGCGGCGCTGAGCGACAAGTAAGCGTCTTCGGCTGGAGAGTCAATGGTCATTGGTCAATGGTCATTGGGGTGACAGCATATAAGGCCGGGCGCATCTTCGGATGTGTCCGGCCTTTTCGCTATTTCCAGCAATGCCTGTTCGGCGCGAAGACGAACTGCGAGTTGAAGGTTCCTGCCACGCCGGGCAGGCAAAGGTCGCTGACCGGGCACGCGCTGCATTTGACGTAATTCGCCTGCTCTTGTTTCGCGAGGCGGCGGATGTTCGCGCTGTCTTCGAGCTGATGGAGCAGGGACGAGTGCGCGTAGATGTCCGCGAAAGAATCCCGCGGCACCCAGCCCACGCGCGCCATGTCGCGGCGGACGACGACCTCGCCATCGGACCACACGACGAACAGCACGTTGCCGGCGCTGTGGGGCTGCGGGCTCGCGTCGCCCTCGCCCTGACGGCTGCCTGCTAATGCGCGATATTCGTCGCCGCGGCCGATTTCGTTGTACAGCAGCGGGTACATGCCGCCTTGGGTGAACAGCCGCTGGCGGATGTTATCGTAAGCCTGGCCCTCGTTGTCGAGGAAGCCGATGATCCGCAGCAGGACCTCGCGGTATTCGAGCGGCGTCAGCGCCTCGTCTTGCAAGTCGAGGCCGCCGCCGGTGGTCATGAGCGGGCCGATGCCGATCCGGTGCGCGTGCTCGTCGAGCGAGAGCTTGATCACGTCGAAGAGCTGGTCTGCGTTGCAGCGCATGAGCGTGAACTTCATGCTCGTGCGGATGCCGCCCTCGACGAGCGCGCGCAGGCCCTTGCGCATGGCGGCGAAGTTGCCGGGGCCGCGGAGCGCGTCGTTGGTCGCCTCCAGTCCGTCGATGCTGAGGAAGAAGCTGTCGACCTCGGCCTCCTTGAGCGCCGCGATCGAGGCGTCGTCCAGCGTCTCGGGATTGCCGAGGATCTGGATGTGCTTCACGATGCCGGCGCGCTTGTGCGCGTGCACGCGGCGAAGCAGGTCGAAGAAATCCTCGCGCACCAAGGGGTTGCCGCCCGAGAATTCGACGCGCGCGTCGCGGTCCGTTTCTTTGGCGAAGCAGATGAAGGACTCGAGGATTTCGACGCACGCGTCGTGCGGCAGATCGGTCTGAGCCTGACCCGGCGCGCGTCGCAGGCAGTGGAGGCAGCTCCGGTTGCAGCGCTGGGTGACGTGCCAGGCGAGGTGGCAGCTTTTGCGGGATTTGACGGCAGGCGCGTTCATGAGGAGGTCTCCGGCGATGTGGCGCAAACCCTGCCGACGGGCAGGCAGAAAAGGAACCGGCCGCTTTCGTCGCGCAGAATGCGGGCTTCGATATCGAACACCCGGCGCAGCGTAGCGGCGTCGAGCACGTCGTCCGGAGAACCGGACGCGATGATGCGGCCCTCGCGAAGGGCGAAGAGGCTGTCAGAGTAGCGTGCTGCGAGGTTCAGGTCGTGAACGACCAGCACGATGGTCTTGCCCAGCTCGCGGTTCAGTTTGCGGAGCAGGTCCATCACCTCGAACTGGTGGGCCGGATCGAGAAAGGTCGTGGGCTCGTCGAGAAACAGATACTGCGTCTCCTGCGCCAGCGCCATCGCGATCCAGGCCAGTTGCCTCTGACCTGCGCTGAGCTGGCCGACCGGCCGGTGCCGCAGGTGCGCGATATCGGCCAACAGCAGAGCGCTCTCAACGGCGGCCTGATCCTCCGCCGTGAACGACTCGAACAGGCGGAGGTGGCCGTAGCGGCCGTGGCAGACGAGCTCTTCGACCGTCAGCCCCGCGGGCGCGACGTTCTCCTGAAACAGAATGCCGACACGCCGCGCGAACTGGAGCCGCGTGAGCGTGGCGATGCCCCGGCCATCCAGCACGATCTGCCCTGTTTCAGGAGACAGTTGCCGGGCGAGCGTCTTCAGCAAGGTGCTCTTTCCCGAGCCGTTGGGGCCGATGAGCGCGGTGATTTTTCCGACAGGAATGGCGATGGACTGTCCGTCGATGACCAGCGGCAGGTCGCGGTCATACCGCACCGACACCCGGACACCGCAGAGGCCGGATTCAGTCGTGACAGCGGGGTGTGGTTTACAGTTCACAGTTTTCCAAGCTCACGCCGGCGGCGCATCAGGTACAGGAAGAAACCGCCGCCGAACACGCCGGTGACGATCCCCACGGGAATCTGCACCGGCGCGAAGGCCAGGCGCGCCGCCACGTCGGCGACGACCAACAGGGCCGGTCCTGCGAACAGGCAGCCCAGAAGCAAATGGCGGTGCGCCGAGCCCACCATCGTGCGGACGATGTGGGGAACGATCAGGCCCACGAAGCCGATCAGCCCTGAAACGGCCACGGCCGATGAGGCGGCCATGATGGCAGTTGCAGCCAGCAGAAAGCGCACGCGCTCCACGTTCATGCCCAGCGCGGAGGCGGCCGGATCGCCGAGCAGCAGCACGTCCAGATACCGCGTGGAGGACAGGCCGAGAACGACGCTCGCCAGCGTCCACGGCGCGATCAGCCGCACCTGCTGCCAGCCGGCTCCGGTCAGCGATCCGGCAGTCCACGACAGGGCGTTCTGCACAGTCGACAGGTCCTTTGCCAGAAAAAACAGCATGGTCTGCAGCGCACCGGCAATCGCGCCGATGATGACGCCTGCCAGCACGAGGCGCACCGGGCTGGTGCCGTGATGCCAGGCGATGGCGTACACCATCAGGAAGGCGACTGTGCCGCCCAGCATGGCCGCCAGCGGCAGGAACGTTGCGAACACGGGTCAGACCGTCAGGGCCAGTAAGACCGCCAGTCCGGCGCCGGAACTCACGCCCAGCAGATAGGGGCTGGCCAGTTCGTTGCGGGTGATCGCTTGGAAGATGCTGCCCGAGACCGCTAGGTTGGCGCCGACCATTACGCCCACCAGCACCCGCGGCAGCCGCACGTTCCAGACGATCAGCGTGGCGGTGTCGAGCGCGGGTGCCTCCGGCAGGTGCAATGCACTGGCGGATGCCTCGCCGCACAGCAGCCGCACCCACACAGACGGCTGCCAAACGATCGGGTCAGTCATGGCGGCCCAGGCCCGGTGCCAGGTCATTTCGTAGGAACCCAGCATCACCTGCATGAACGCCGCGATGGCGGCGACGGCCAGCGAGCAGACAATCAGCCACAGGAGGGCCTGACGGCGATGCCTTGCAGACGCTTTCGGTGATTTGTGGATTGTCATGCTCTCACGGATTTCCATCTTTTAGTGCGTCTGCAACGGCCGCGCGATCGAAAAGTTGCTCCGCCGGCGGATAGCTCTGGTCGTCGCGGTAGATACCGAAAAGATCGGGATAGATCTGCTTGGCCGCCATTTCAATCTGGAACAGCAGAAAGATGGGGCCTTGTAAGGGCGTGCCGCCGGGATACACGCGGTCATGCTGCAGAGCGGTTAAGCGCTGCCCCAGCGGATTGTCTTTGAGTTTGAGAAGTTGTTCATAGCTGGCGCGCGATGTCGATCCCGATGCGGTTGCCGGGTAGATCGCGAAAGGGACGATGATCACATCGGGGTCGATGGCCAGCAAGCCTTCGAGGTCGAGCGCGGTCCCGGCGCCGCCGCCGCTGCCGTACGTGGAAGACTGGATCTTCTCGAACGCATCCCGCGCTCCGAGAACGCGGTACTGGGCCTGTCCGAAGCCGCTGTGCGACAGGCTGTAGGGCGTGAATCGGCCATTTCCGTAGAAGACCAGCCCCACTCGCGGACGCTTGTCTGCGGGGGGCAGTCGGGCTTCGACATCGCGGGCAAGTTTATCGAAAATACGCTTGAGCCGGGCGATCGGTTCCGGGCGGCGATACACCTGCGCGACCTTCTCCGACAGTTCCCAAAGTGAATAATACGTGTACGATTCCTTGCCCGGATAGTTGTTCTCCCGGCTGTACCGGTTGGCGAAGAACGGCCCGACGTTGCGCGCGATTTCCTGCACGTCGGACGGGCTCCAGCCGCGGCTGGACGCCAGTTGCACCGGGTCGATGTGATGGATGTCCGCGTGCAGCCTGTAGAGCAGTTCTTTGTCGAACAGGTTTCCCGATGCGCCGGACAGATAGGTCAGCCGCTGTCGGTCGACTGCGGGCGCCACCCCTTTCAATTGCGCATAGAAGCCGTCGTAGAAGTTGCTCGCGTAGCCTGTGGCTAAGAGTTTTTTATCCTGACCGACGGAAAAGAGGATGTCGTTGTAGTTGGCATCCTGCGTCACGACGCGCTGCGGTACGCGGTCGAAGCGCACCGTGCCCATGGGTGACATGGTTACAGAGTAGGACTCCCGGTTCGTTTGCGGTCCGGAGCCGGTCACTCGGAACTCCGGCTCTTTCCCGCGCCCCTGCATCATCAGCAGGACAAACGCCGCCAAGCCCGCGCCCCCCAAGAGGAGCGTGACCAGAGCCAATCTGATTGTGCGTTGCATGGGATTTAGAATGTCAGGCTGACCCGGCTCACGACATAGCAGGGATAGCCGGGCTCCACTTGGGCGGTGCTGCTCGAGGACTCATAATAGGTTTTGTCAAACACGTTAAGCACGTTGACCTGTACCTTGAGCTGATAACCGCCGTGTAACGTACGAGTATACCATACGCCGGTATCCCAGCGCGTATAGCCGGGCAGATAAAATGTGTTCTTGCCGTCACCCGCGCTTTTCTCGGCGGCGAAAAACCCCACGCCGCCCCCCAATCC
>CAYSXF010000232.1:5293-6715 GCA_964434815.1 uncultured Lentisphaeraceae bacterium | reverse complement strand
AGATTTCTGCCTGTCTCGTGGGCTCGGAGATGTGTATAAGAGACAGCAAGGAAACGTGGAAGGCGCTCGGCAAGATCGCCGACGACACCACCTTCGCGCAGTTGGTGGCTTGGCTGCCGCTGCTGCGGGACGAGGAGCTGAATCAGGCCGAATCCGCCATCCACGCGGCCTCCAAGAACGTGGAGCCCGCCGCCCGCGCGGCCGCGCTTGCAACAGCTTGGAAGACCGCGCCGCTGACCGCGAAAAAGGTGCTCGCCAACCTCATGTCCGGCTATGCCGACCCCGCCTTCCTCGCACCGCTGACCGCCGCGTTAGCGGACAGCGATTTCGGCCTTCGTGAGACCGCGCTGCGCGCGCTGGCCGATTGGCCGTCGATGGAGCCGTACGCCGCGATGAAGGACGCGGTCACCGCGCAAACCGACGCGGGCTTGAAGACGGTGGCTCTGCGCGGTGCGCTCAAACTCGCCACCACACACGCCGGGAACGATGCGCGCGCCCGCTGCATCGAGCTCTTCAAAACCGCTGCCGACGACAAAGCCCGCATGACGGTCGCAGATGCGATCTTCAAGCGCGACGGACTGGATCTCTTCTCCCTGCTGCAGGGACTCTTCAACGACCCCGCCTGCGGGGCCTCGGCTAAGAAGGCCTATGTCACCTACTATGACCAGAAGATGAAGCAGCAGGCGGGCCAGCCCTCGCGCGACGTCGACCCCAAGAAATGGAAGGCCAGCGCCTCGCACGCAGGCAACGAAGCCGGCCGGGCGATCGACCGCAATCCGGATTCGCGCTGGTCGTCGAACGCGTCGTCTGTCCCGGGCATGTGGTTCACGCTCGATCTCGGCGAGAACGTTTTCGTCTCCGAAGTCATTCTGGACACAGAAAAATCCGGAGGCGACACGCCGAACGGCTACGAGGTCTTTGTTTCTAACGACGGCAAAGAGTGGACCGGACCGGTCGTCAAAGGAGGCGGCGAAGCCCATGGTAAGACGGCCATTCCCATGGCCGCCCAGACGAGATACCTGAAGTTCGTCACGACCGGCGGACGCCCCGGCCTGCACTGGTCGATCCATGAGCTGTATGTCAAAGCGGGCCTTGACCAGAAGAAGATCGATGAGATCAAGAAAGTCGCCGACAGCGTGCGCTAACCCTTTACGAATTGCCAATGGAGCGTGCGTCCTCGCGAGCCGCCCTCCAAACAGAGATAGGAGTTCCATCATGAACCTTTCACGCAGAAACTTCCTCCGTGGCAGCGCCGCCGCTGCGACCGCCACCGCTTTCAACATCGTGCCCTCAAGCGTTTTCGGGCAGAGCGCCCCCAGCAACAAGATCGTCATGGCCATGATCGGCGTCGGCGGCATGGGCACCGGCAACATGGGCTCGTTCCTCGGCCTCGACGACGTGGTCATCCGCGCCGTATGCGAC
>CAYSXF010000232.1:0-5283 GCA_964434815.1 uncultured Lentisphaeraceae bacterium | reverse complement strand
GTGTGCGATGTCAACACCAAGAAAACGGACGCCGCTAAGAAGAAAGTCGACGAGCGCTATGGCAACACCGACTGCCAGGTCGCAAAGGACTACCGCGAAGTGTGCGTCCGCAAGGATATCGACGCGGTGATGATCGCCACGCCCGACCATTGGCACGCTTTCATCGGCACCTTCGCCGCGCGCCACGGCAAGGACATCTACGGCGAGAAGCCCTTCACGCACGACCTGCTCGAAGGCCGCGCTCTGGTCAGTGCCGTTGACCAGCACGGCCGCGTGTGGCAGACCGGCAGTTGGCAGCGCTCCTCCGGCGAGATGCGCCGCGCCGTGGAATTGGTCCGCAACGGCCGCATCGGCAAGATCGCGCGCGTGGAGGTCGGCCTGCCCTCCGGCGGCCGCGGCAAGCCCGCCGACCCGAACGCCCAGGTTCCCGACGGACTCGACTGGAACTTCTGGCTCGGCCCGGCGCCTTTCCGCCCGTTCCAGGGCGTCTACGACTGGGACTGGCGCTGGGTGCTCGAGTGGGGCGGCGGCCAGATGATGGACTGGATCGGCCACCACGCCGACATTGCGCAGTGGGGCCTCGGCCGCGACACCTCAGGCCCCGTGTCGTTCGAGGGCTACGCGCCTTACGAACCCGAAGGCATCTACGACTCGCCCAAAACCTACCGCTGCTCCTGCCGCTATGCCGACGGCATTGAGATGATCGTGGCCGACAACTCGCAGGTGAAAAGCGGCGCCACCTGGTACGGCGAAAACGGCGACTGGGTGTATGTGGACCGCGGCCATTTCGACGCCTCCACGCCCAAGATCCGCGACAGCAAGATCGAGGCCGGCGAGCTGCGCCTGCGCAGCCCCGGACACCAGCGCAACTTCATCGACTGCGTGAAGACGCGCGACACGACGCTGACGCCCGCAGAAGTGGCCCACCGCTCCGCGAGCGTCGGCCATCTCAGCGGCATCGCCATGGTCACCGGCCGCAAGATCGCGTGGAATCCGGCGACGGAAACGATCCTCAACGATCCCGCCGCCGCCGCGCTTCTCGGCCGCGCCCCGCGGGGTCCCTGGTCGCTGGTGTGAGGAACTGGAGAGCGGACTCCCGAGACTGAAGAGACTGAATGACCGGAGAAATCGAAAAGCTCCGGTCTCTTCGGTCGAGGGAGTCAACGAAAACAGCGTTGACAGCGGTATAACCGCGGTTATACCATGGAACCATGAAGACCGCCATATCCGTTCCCGATCCCGTTTTCAACCAAGCCGATTGCCTTGCCAAGCGCTTGCAGATATCGCGCAGCGAGTTGTACACTCGCGCGGTGGAAGAATACATCGGCGAGCACCGGAGCTCCCGTGTCAGAGAAAAACTGGATGCCCTCTACTCGGCGGAGCCATCCGGCATCGATCCGGCCACCCGGAATGCACAGGCGGCATCAATCCCCCGGGAGGAGTGGTGATGCAACGCGGGGAAATCTGGTGGGCGACGCTCCGCGCTCCAGAGGAATCCGAGCCCGGATATCGGCGTCCCGTGCTCGTCGTTCAGGGCGACGAGTTCAATGCGAGCAAGATCAACACGGTCATCGTCATCATGCTCACATCCAACATGGCCCTGCACGCGGCACCCGGCAATGTCTTGCTGTCGAAGCGCAGCACCCGGTTGCCCAAATCCTCAGTTGCCAACGTCTCGCAGATCCTGACGCTCGACAAGTCCCTTCTGACTGAGCGGGTCTCGAAAGTCGAGACGTCTGTCATGAGTGAAGTTGACCAGGGGCTCCGGCTTGTGTTGAGCCTTTGATACAAGTTCACCTCCGGGCGAGGCCCTCTCACTGCCCCTTCTGCTCCCTGTTCTTGAGCCATTTTTTGGCTTCAGGGTCGCCGTTCCGCGCCGACAGAGTGTAAAGCTCCAGCGCCTTGGCTTCGTCTTTCGTCACGCCGGTTCCCTTCTCGTAGCACTCGGCCAAATCATACTCTACGTTATGGTTACCCTTTTCCACGGATC
Organism: uncultured Lentisphaeraceae bacterium; assembly: GCA_964434815.1. GTDB lineage: Bacteria > Verrucomicrobiota > Kiritimatiellia > RFP12 > UBA1067 > CAYSXF01. The sequence continues at coordinate 3,293 of CAYSXF010000232.1, read as the reverse complement.
GGGTCAGCCAGATGAACCCTTCTTTCTCGTTCTTCGCGACACCGTTGCCTTTCACCAGACACCAGCCGTACTGCCCAATCGCACTGACATGCCCCTGATCGGCCGCTTTCTTGTACCACTTGACAGCCTCCTTGAAATCCCTTTTCACTCCGACAGCCATCTGATAACAACGCCCCATTTGGAACTGCGCCTCGGGGTAATCTTGTTCCGCAGACAGTCTGTACCAGTCGATGAACCCGGTCTTCTCTTGGGACACACCTCGTCCTAGCTCATAACACCTGCCTGTCATGTATTGAGCATGACGGTTTCCTAAATCTGCCGCGCGCTTGAACCACTTGAAGGACGCCTCCAGATCACTTGGCACACCATTCCCGGTCTCATAATGCCAGCCGAGATTATCCATGGCATCGACATATCCGCCCTCCGCTGCTTTCGTGTACCATTTAACCGCTTGCGCCATGTTGGTCTGAACGCCAAGTCCCTGCTGATAAAAGTAGCCTAGCATGCATTGCGCTTCAGGATAACCCCGCACCGCAGCCAGCATGTACCACTTGGCCGCTTCGGCATAGTCTTGGGGCACACCATTGCCTTCATAATAACAGGTGCCCAGATTCGCCTGCGCAAATTCGTTGTCCTGCGCGGCTGACAGGCGGTATAACTTGACCGCCTCTGCGTAATCCTGCGGCACACCAGTCCCGTGGTAGTAACAGCCACCCAGATTACATTGAGCCATGGAATGACCCTGCGCGACAGCCTTCCGATACCACTTCACAACCTCCTGCTTGTCGTTCGGCACGCCGAGGCCTCGGTCATAGCATCTCCGAGCGAGATTGAACTGAGCCTGAGCATCCCCCTTTTCAGCAGCCTTCCTAATCCAGCAGGCAGCCTCAGCGTAGTCCTGAGTCACGCCCGCGCCGACATAGTAGCACCAGCCAAGCTTTGCCTGACCTCTGGCGTTCCCTTGCTCTGAAGCCTTCCTATACCACTGAACCGCATCCGTGAACTTCTCCCCGTCAAAGCAGCGGTTCCCAAGCTCGAGTTGCGCGGACGCATTCCCCTTTTCCGCTGCTCCCGTCACGCGTTCCAGGGTGCTGTGCTCATCAAAGTTCCTCGACACACATCCGACAAGCGCAAGCGCAGCAACCGCGCAACACACCCACTCGCTTCCTTTGATCATGATCCATCTCCGATCTCTTCAGTCCATTAAGTCTCGGGAGTCCCGTCTTCACTTCGCCAGCGCCACGATCTCCCTCACCTCTTTCGCGCCGAGGTCGCCGAACTCGCCGACCATCACGCCGCGCTTAGCCAGACGCTCAGCCACCAGACGCCCCGCCTCAACCGCGTCGATGCCGTATTCGGAGAGCCGCGTGGGCACGCCGACGGATTTGAAAAACGCCTCGGTCTTCTCAATGGCCTGCGCGGCGCGCGCGGCCTCGTCGCCCTGCGTGATGTGCCACACCCGCGCCGCGTACTGCGCCAGACGCTTCTGCTTGCGCGTGATCTCGTGACGGTGCACTGCCGGCATGATCACCGCCAGCGTGCGTCCGTGGTCGATGCCGTAGAGGGCGGTCAGCTCGTGGCCGATCATGTGCGTGGCCCAGTCCTGCGCCTCCACGCCGCACCCCAGTAAACCGTTTAGCCCCACGGTGGCGCACCACATCAGGTTCGCCCGCACGTCGTAGTCCTCCGGATGCTGCTTCACCTTCGGGGCCTCTTCGACCAGCGTCTTGAGGATCGCCTCGGCCATGCGCTCAGTCAGCGGCGCACTCCCAGCAGAGCACATGTACTGTTCCATCACATGCACAAAGGTGTCGACGATGCCGTTCTCAACCTGCTTCATTGGCAGCGAAAAAGTTGTCTCCGGATCGAGGATCGAAAACTTTGGATAGCAGTGCGGCGAGCCGAAAGCCAGCTTCTCGCCGGTCGAGTCGCGCGAGATCACCGCGAACGTGTTCATCTCCGAACCGGTCGCGGGTAGCGTCAGCACCGAGCCCAGCGGCAGCGCGGCCTCGACGGGCTTGCGGCCTTCCATGATGCCCCACGGATCGCCTGCTTTATACACGGTTGCCACTGCAATGAACTTAGTTGCGTCCAGAACCGATCCGCCTCCCACTGCTAGCAAGAAGCCCACGCCTTCGGCCTTGGCCTGAGCGGCAGCCTTCATGCAGGTCTCATAGCGCGGGTTGGGCTCAATGCCGCCGAACTCGGTCACCGCATGGCCCGACAGCGCCAGGCGCACTTGATCGTACACACCGTTCTTCTTGATCGACCCGCCACCGTAGGTCAGCATCACCTTCACGTTGCTCGGGATCAGTTCTTTCAGCTCGGCGATCATCCCCTTGCCGAACACGATCTTCACTGGGTTGTGGTACGTAAAATTCGTCATCGCAAGTCTCCTTTTCTTCTTGTTTTAACATAACACCCTTCGGCGCGTTGAACAATACGCAAACCTAAAACGTCCGTCCGAAATCGCGTGCTTGCGGAAGCGCCACGGCCCCCGGCATATCCATGCGCGGGCGCTGGTCGAGGCACGCCTTGCCTTTCTGAAGCGCCGATAGCAGGGCACGGTAGACGGGATTGTCACAGGTCTCAAAGACCGGAGACCTGATATTTTGCCGCAAGCCCGACAAGCCTAAACCGCCCGCAGCCTTTGACAGATGTGCGTTGACGAGCAGGCTGTTCACGGGACGGGTCAGGTTGATCCACAGGTTCTTGCGCGACAGTCCGCTCGTCTCCAGCTCGCCATGGCACGCGACGCAGGAGCGCTCGAATACCTTCTGCAACTCGGCAAACCAAGGCTCGGGGAGCAGCGGCACACGCGCGTTTTCAGGCACGAAATGCCACGTGTCGCGCCCGCCCATGGTGTAAGGGCGCGACATCTCAAACGTCCCATAGTACGGGGCGTTGGCATCGATCCACGCGTAGAGGCGTCGCCGGCTCTCGTCGTCCAGTTCGACGCCGTGATGCTTCCTCTCGATGACCTCTGTGATCCGGCTCGCCATCGAGCCGGTTTTGAGCGCCGGAAAAACACCTGTAGGCCCTGGGTTGATGAAATAGTAAGCCACCAGCTTGCGCTCGCACAGGCTCTCATAGGACATGCTGAAAAAGCGCGTCTTGTCGCCGCTCAGGTCCATCCGCGCCGCCGGCGTGCGCCCCGAGTGGCAGCGCACGCAGGAGCGGTCGAACACCGGCTGCACCTGCCGCACATAATCGACCGGCCCCGCCCCCCACGGAGGCGGCCTCAGAGCTGTCTCTTATACACATCTGACGCTGCCGACGAATAGAGAGGTGTA
>CAYSXF010000231.1:0-6720 GCA_964434815.1 uncultured Lentisphaeraceae bacterium | reverse complement strand
AGATTTCTGCCTGTCTCGTGGGCTCGGAGATGTGTATAAGAGACAGGGATTCTGCCAGCAAACCGTGATCTGCGTGTTCCGCACGAGGGTCGGGATCTGCACCCACACGTGCGACTCGCCGTTGGTGTTCCAGGTTTCTACCTCGTGCTGGAGCGTCGCGCCCGACGCATCGGTGAAGAGCAGGTCCGCGCCGCCCGCCAAGCAGTCGCGGTAGTGAAAACGGTTGTTGCCGCAGCCTTCCGTCAGTTTGACCAGCGCGGGGAAGTTGGTGAGCGTCGAAGCGCCCGCATACCCGCCGAAGCGGATCGGCATAGAGCGCTGCCACGAGCCCAGAGCCTGCGGCGCGTCTTTGTAAAGGACGACGGCGTTGCCCTCGCGCACCGCATGATACGGACACGGGCTCTCGATCTCCCAGCCGGAGAGATCGGTCGCGCCGCTCATGGAGGTCGCCTCGATGATGCGCAGCGATGCGGGGCAGACCGCGGCCGAGGCGGCCACGATCTCGACGGTCATGAAGCCGGGCAAGGTGAGCGCGGCGTTGACCTTGATGCTGTCGTTGGTGGCGCCGTTCACCTGGCAGCGCAGGCGCACGCCGCTCAGGCCGGGAGTCGTGCCGTAGGTGAGGCAGCCGATGCCGTTGTTCACCGTCGGATCGCCGGGAGCGATGATCGCGCCGGCGTATTGCAGGACCGTGGACGTCGAGGTCACCAGTCCCGTTCCGCCCAGCGTGGCACCGGGCATGACTTTAACTTGGCTTGCGCCGAGGCAGCCGGCGGAGGTCCCGTTGGCCAAGACCGTGCCGCCGTCGACGCTGAAGGTGCCGGTGAAGGTGCTCGGCACGGTGAAGGCCCAGACGCCGCTCTTGACGTTGACGAACAGCGCGTTCGCGCCGCCGGGCGCGTTCGCGAGCGGCGTGTTGATTGTATTGATGCCGGTGGAGGTTCCGCCCAAAGAGAGATACGCGAATCCCGCCGACGCCTTGTCGGCTGCGGCCCAAGCGCCGGTGAAGGTCAGGCCCGCGCCGGTCGGGCTGTTGTTCTCGATGGAGGAGAGGCGGATGAAAGAGAACGGCCGGTCCGTGGCGGCTGCGGCGGAGCCGACATAGCGGAGCCCGCCGCTATGGCCCATGCGCATGTTGCCGAGGAGCACGGTCGCGTTGGTGCCGGACGCCGCGCCGAGCGAGCTGGGCTGCCCCGCGTTCGCCAGGCACGCGATTTCGGCGGTGCCGCCTTTCAGGAGCACGGGGCCGGTGAAGGTGTTGGACGGACAGGCCAAGGCGAGCGTGCCGGCGTAATCGATTCCCTGTCCCAGCATGAGCCCTCCCGCGCCTGAGAGCAGGCCGGAGAGCGTCAGGCGCCGGGCCGTGAGCACGGAGAACGTGTGCGTCCCGCTGGTCAGCGCGGTGTCCAGGGCCCAGGTCACATCTGTGGCGGGGTTACATAGAAAACCGTTGTTCAGGGTCACGGGGTTGCCGGCGAACTGCCAGGCGAGATCCCAGACCAGGACGCTGTCGAGGGTGAGCCCAGTCAGGTCGTTGGTGGAGACCCTGCGCAGGTTGGCGTTGAAGGCGAGAGCCTGGTTGGCGGGAGGCATGGCCTGCGCCCAGTTGTTGGTGTCGCTCCAAAGACTGCTCGCGCCCAGACCGCTCCAGACGGGGCCGGCGAAACCTTCATCGGTCATCCCATAGCGCGCGGCCAGGTAGGTCTCCACCTGCTGCCGCTCGTCGGAGGTCAAGGCATGGTCGTAGGCGATCACCTCGGAAATTTGCGCATCCCCCTCATCGTTGTAGCCGTCGACACTGCCGATGCTCAGTCGTCCGGGAGGCGTGTTTTTGGTTGAATCGCCGGTGAGGTCATGGCCGTTCACGTAAAAAAACTGGCTCGTGGTGTTGTTCATCGCCGAAAGCGTGTAGGTGCGGTTGAACCGGTAAGAGGATTTGAGCCGCGTGGGCAAGCCGCTGATTTCGCCGGTGTGGCCGTGCGCGTAGAAGGTGCCCGGGGTATAGGTCCCGAGAAGCCAGTTCTTGTCGCGCGAGCCCAGAAGGCGGCGCCAGTTAATGCCGAGTTCGTTTCCGTCGATGACCCGCGCCACGATGAAGACGGTGCAGGCGTTGGTGAGCGGAGTCCCGGTCAACAGCCGTGCATTATATCCGTTGTTGTAATTTCGCACATCGAAGTAGAGGGTGGGGTAACCGCCGGGTCCGCTTTCCCGATACAAAGGCTGGCGGTTGACCTCGTTGGTCTGGACCGCGTGATTGTTGTTGCCCGACAGGTCGTTCCACTGCGACACCCGCCCCGCCGCGTTATTCGTCTGGATGTTGGCTGCGCCCGCCTGCAACCACATGACGCAACCGGTCAGGTTGGTGGGGTCAAAAGCGGTTGCGCTGAACGGTGACAGAATGAGCAGGAGGAAACCGGAGAGACCCACGGACAAGCATGCATTTTTCATGAATGACACTTCCTTTCCATCGTTCCACAAACCACTACTACTATACAGACGATAGACGACTATTTGTGTTCATGTCAAGCGCTACATGTGCGAAAAGGCTGCGCTCGCTTTGGTGAATACTCCCGCATGATCAAGGTGGCCGCTCGGTCATTTTGTAAAGTTCTGGCGAACAGGCCCGCATGCCCACATCATGACATCCTGAGGAAAGCCGCAGGCAAGGTGGGAAACCTCTAATCTTCGATTTCCACTTTCTGTGCGATGCTGCGCGACACGAGAAAGCGCGCGTCCCCCGCGCCGATCACAAGCGACCGCTCGGATTTGCGGTTACGGAACATCACGACGCGCGCGCCGGAATAAAGACCCATCTCGGTCGACTTGCGGTCGCCGTTCGCGCGGATGATCCCCATCTCGCCGTCCTTCAGATCAAGCAAGAAGCGCGCGTGCCGGTTCGGCGCACCCTGTTCGCTCACATTCATGGTGTCTGCCTCTTTCCTGCCATATGTAAGAGTCCGTAACCGCCACCCGCCATCGCTGCCACCACAGACAGCCACCCGATGGATTGCGCCGGCGCCGTCTGAAAGGTCGCCACTTGATAGTAGGCCGTCGCAACCATCCAAGCCAGCAGCGTCTGATAAACGATTGAGAAGCCCATCCAGCGCCATCCTGCCTCGCGCCCCAACACAATCAGCGCCGCCAAACAGGGCGAGTAAATCAGCACGAACAGCAGATAGGCGAAAGCCTCGGCCTGACCGCCGAAATTGCGCCGCATCGCATCCAGCAGCCCTTTGCCCCCGGCCTCTCGGTGCTTGGCTCCCGTGCCGAATCCATACCCCGCCACCAGTTCCTGGAGCGCCCCGCGCAACTCCTTTGCAAGAGAGAAGGCGCAGGCGCAGGGCTGCGGCAAGCCCGGCTGATCGGTCTGCGCATACAGCACCTCCAGCGTGCCGACGATCGCCTCCTTCGCCATCAGGCCGGTCATCAGCCCCGCCGCCGCAGGCCAGTTGTCCTCCGCCACACCCATCGGGCGCAGCAGCACCGTCAGCGACCGACCTGCAACCGAACGCCGCGCGGCCGCCTGCCCGTGCCCCGCGCTGGCCGTCTCCACGATCCCGTTGACCAGGCTCAGCAGCACCGCGATCACAAGGATCACTTTGCCGGCCCGCACCAAAAAGCTCATCAGGTTATACCACACGTGCTCCAGGCACCCCCGCAGCGCAGGCAGATGATACGGAGGCAGCTCCATCACAAAGGCCGACACCTCTCCTTTGAAGAGCGTCTTGTGCAGCACCAGCCCCGACAGGATCGCCAGCACCGCGCCGATCATGTAGAGCGCGAAAATCACCGCGTTGCCGTGCTGCGGAAAAAACGCCATCGCGAAAATCGCATACACCGGCATGCGCGCCCCGCACGACATGAACGGCGCGATCAGCATGGTCAGCACCCGGTCGCGCCGCTGCTCCAGCGTGCGCGTCGCCATCAGCGCCGGAACCGTGCAGCCGAACCCCACCAGCAGCGGGATGAAGGCCTTGCCCGGCAGTCCGATCTTGTTGAGGAAACGATCCATGATGAAAGCGGCGCGCGCCATGTAGCCCGATTCTTCCAGCAAGCTCAGGCACAGGAATATCATGAAGATCGGCGGCATGAAGGTCGCCACAGTCGTGAGGCCTGACCCCAGCCCGTCGGACAGGACCGACACCGCCAGAGCAGGCACGCCCGCCGACGTCAGCCACACGCGCGGCCCGTGCACCAGCAGCGCGCCCAGCGCGCTGTCGATAAAGTCCACCATCGGCTGGGTCAGCCGCACCGTCATCCAGAACACCCCGTACATCACCGCCAGAAACGCCGGAATGCCCGCCGGCCGGCTGAGCAGAACGCGGTCCGCCACGTCCGAGAAGCGCCGCCGGATCTCCAGCCGCCGCTTCACCACGTCACGCGCCAGCCCGCGGATGAAACCCAGCCGCGCGTCCATCACCGCCACCTCGGACGTCTGCCCCGTGTGCCGCGCAATCCGCACATTCTCCTCGGCCACGATCTCGTCGAACATCCCGTGGGTCAGCTCGCGCGCAAACGGATCTTGCTCCAACAGCTTGATCGCCAGCCAGCGCGAATCCACGCCCGCATCGTCCGCCGCCACGATCAGGCACACCTGCAGCCGCTGCACGTGGCTCTCCGCGTCGCCATACAGCACGCGCGCCGTGGGCAGCCGCTGCGATTCGGCGATCTGCAGCACCGCCTCTTTCAGCGCGTCGAGCCCTTCTCCGCGCGAAGCGATCATCGGTATCACCGGGCAGCCGAGGTGCTGGGCCAGATGCTCCGGATCCACCTTCATGCCGTGCCGCTCCGCCGTGTCCATCTGGTTGAGCGCCACCACCAAGGGCAGCCGCATGTCGAGCAGTTGCGCGGTGAGATAGAGGCTGCGCTCCAGATTCGACGCGTCCAAGATATTGATCACTGCCGCAGGCTTGTTGCGGATCAGGTAGTTTCGCGCCACGCGCTCGTCTTCGGTGTTCGGCGAAAAAGAGTAGATGCCCGGCAAGTCCGCCACGCGGAGCGTATGCCCCTTGACTGTAAATTGAGCATGTGCGCTGTCGACCGTCACTCCCGTCCAGTTGCCCGTTCGCTCGCGCGCGCCGGTCAGGAGATTGAATAGCGTGGTCTTGCCGGTGTTGGGATTTCCCACCAGTGCGACAGTCAGCCCCTCGCTCATTCCACACCCTCTCGCGACAAATTGTTAGCCAAGGTAAACATCAGCCGCAGAGTATAGGCACCCGCCGCCCGGAAAACAAGCGAAAAACCGGCCCGTAAAAGGTATCCGATGGAAACAGACCTTCCCTGTTACGGGCGAACACTCGGGTTAGCCCCTACGCCATCTGCCCGCCCTCAAATCGCCGCGCGCTCGGCTTCGGCCTGTGCCGGAAACGGAGAATAGATCACGTCTTTCGGGATTCCGAACGCGAGCAAGCCTAGGATTTGTTCGAGTGCTGCACCGAGTCCGAACGCCTCCGCGCCGTTGAACGCGATGCGCACCCGGGCCGCCGGGTCAGATTCTGTTTTGCCCCGCCGCGACACCTCCAGCACCAGACCGGGATACGGCTCGGTCTGGCGGGTCAGGTTGATAATCGTGGTCGTGTTGCGGCTGTCGTGGTACAGCCCCTTGCCGTCCGCAATGGTCGCGGCCTGCCCCCGGAAGACCAGCAGCATCTGGCAGAGGTCGCCGAAATTGAGCTTCACGGTGACACGGTTCTGCCAGTCGAAGGTGGCGTGCTGGCGGTTGCCCTGGCTGGAAGAACCCGTGGCTACGCTCTTCTGCTGGGCGAGTGTCAGGAAAACCGCGCCGTCCCGGTCGCCGCAGGCGGGGATGACCTCGAACCGCGCCGCGCTGCCGGTTCCCTTGCCGTTGGCGTGATAGAACGAGAGGCGCGGCCGGTAGGTGCGGGCCAGCGCGTCTTCATCGGATGTCTTCTGCACGGTGCCTGAGTTATTCGTTTCGGTGTTCATGTCTGCCTCCTTGCGTGTTGATGGTGTCGCGTCTCACGATCCGTTCGTGAAAACAGCGTAACCTTAGCACACGCGAAAGACAGATGTGTCGCCCGCCAAGCGACATTTCGCGGCTCGTGAGGACACTCGCCCTCCAGCCTGCGGACTCCATGGGCGCCTGGAGGGCGAGCGTCCCCGCGAGCCGCCCGCAGCGTCACACCATGAGGATCGGCTGACCGAACGCGTCCAGCGCGTCGTTGATCTGGAAGATATCGTAGACTCCCCGCTCGAAGAAGAAGCGGATGATCAGGTCGAAAGACGCGCTGCCGGAGAGCGTGAAGCCCGCAGAGGACAAGAGGTTCTGCGTCTCGTCCAGCGAGAGGCGCAAGGCCAGCGCGAAGGCGACAACCGTCGCTTTCTTGGGCCGGTAGTCCGGGTCGCTTCGGATTTTCGAGAACAGCTTGCGGTCGACATGCGCGCGTTTGTAGACCTCGACTTCGTCCATGCCGCTCTTCCTTATAAGTCCCATCAGGCACCGCGAAAATGGCAGGTCCGCTTGTGCGAGATAGGCGGCCAGTTCCGAAGGCGGCTCGCAGACGCAAGACGCCTCCGACGCCTGCCGCTCGGCGAGATATATCCGGAGTGCGGCCAGTGTGTCCGCGTCGAGACGCGACAGCTCAGGCTGTATTTGCGGGCTAGCGCTTGCTTGGTTATCTGTCATGCGCTACTTCCGCTTCTCCGCTCGCGCGGCAAAGGTGAGGGTCTGCTGGCCCGGCGCGAGTGGGCGTTCCTCGC